>DASUBN010000304.1:0-3171 GCA_035763245.1 Gammaproteobacteria bacterium
TGGCGGGCTTGCGGGCCCGCACCGCCTCGAAAACGTCGGCGCGGATGCCGCTCTCCAGGTAGTAGGCGCGCAGGCGTTCCAGCAGGAACTCGTAGACCTCGCTCTCCTGGGCCTTGCCCTTCACGGGTTGGGCGGCGAAAGCCTGGTGCACGAGTTCCACGAGGTCTACATCGAGACCGCGCTCCACCAGGGTGCGCATGAGCCCCAGGGCCGCGCGCCGCAGGGCGAAGGGGTCCTTGTCACCGGTGGGTTTCTGGCCGATGGCGAAGATGCCGGCGACGGTGTCCAGCTTGTCGGCGATCGCCAGCGCCTGGCCGGATTTGGTCGAGGGCAGGTTGTCGCCGGCGAAGCGCGGGAGGTATTGCTCTTCGATGGCCTGTGCCACATCACCCGGCTCGCCATCGAGCTCGGCCAGATAGCGGCCGATGCTGCCCTGCAGCTCCGGGAACTCGCCCACCAGGTTCGAGAGCAGGTCGCACTTGGCGAGGTCCGCGGCGCGCAGCGCGCGCTCCGTATCGCCGTCGATGCGGCGGGCGATGCCCGCCGCCAGAGACCCGACGCGGCGGCGTTTGTCGCCGTAACTGCCGAGTTCCTTCTGGAACACCATCCGGTCGAGTTCCTCGATGCGGGTGTCGAGGGGCGTGCCCTTGTCCAGCTCCCAGAAGAACATGGCGTCCGTGAGCCGCGGCACGATGACCCGCTCGTTGCCGTGCCGCACCTCGGCGGGGCGCTTGCTCTGGATGTTGCTCACGGTGACGAAATGTGGGATCAGCTTGCCGTCCGCGCCGCGCAACGGGAAATAGCGCTGCTGGCCTTCCAGCACCGCGGTGATCACCGCGTCCGGCAGCGAGAGGAATTTTGGGTCGAAACCGCCGGTGACCGGTACCGGCCATTCCACCAGGGCCGCCACCTCTTCCAATAGATGCGGCCGCAGTTCGGCCTTGCCGCCGGCCTTCTTGGCAGCCTGGGCCACGAGGGCGCCAATCCTCCTGCTCAGGGTGCCTTCGCGGTCTTCCACCAGCACCTTGCCGGTCTTCTCCAGCAGCTTACGGTAATCCGCCGGGTGTTTGATGACGATGGCCGCCGGATGGTGGAAGCGGTGGCCGTAAGTCTTATTGCCGGCCTTCTGGCCCAGCAGCTCGGCCTTGAGCGGCTTGTCGCCCAGGAGCATCAGCAGCCAGTGCACGGGGCGCACGAACTCCGTGTCCCCCGCGCCCCAGCGCATGCGCTTGCCGATGGGCAGTTTCGCCAGGGCTTCCTCGAGGATATCCGGCAACACCTCGGCTGCGGGCTCGCCCGGGACGTGGATGGTGTAAGCGAGGCGCTCGCCCTTGTCAGTCTGACGCCGCTCGAGCTTGGCCACCGGGACCCCACAGGAGTTAGCGAAGCCTTCCGCCGCCTTGGTGGGACGGCCCTGCGCATCGAAAGCAGCAGCCACCGCTGGCCCCAGGCGTTCTTCGTTGCGGTCCGGTTGCTTGAGGCGCAGCGCCGGCGCATAGAGAGCGAGGCGCCGCGGCGAGAAAAAGACCTCGTTACGGGTGCCGGGCGGCAGGATGCTCTCCGCCAGGGCCAGGGTCTCGAAGTTGTCCAGGAAGGCATGGGCCAGTTTCTTCAGGCTCTTGGGTGGCAGCTCCTCGGTGCCGATCTCCACCAGGAAGGCTTGGACCTGGCCTTGCGCCTTCAGGGGTATCTTCTTTTTCTTGGCGGCGCTCATTTCTTCTTTCCGTGCAGCATCGGGAACCCCAAGGCCTCCCGCGCATTGAAGTAGGCCTGGGCCACGCCCCGGGCCAAGGTGCGCACCCTCAGGATGTAGCGCTGGCGCTCCGTGACGGAGATGGCGCGCCGCGCGTCCAAAAGGTTGAAGGTATGGGAAGCTTTCAGTACCTGTTCGTAGGCGGGCAGCGGCAGGCCCTTCTCCAGCAGCCGGTTGCACTCCGACTCGCACTGGTCGAACCAGGCAAAGAGATTGTTGGTGTTCGCTTCTTCGAAGTTGTACTTGGACTGCTCCACCTCGTTCTGCAGGTAGACGTCGCCGTAACTGACTTTGCCCTTAGGGCCATTGGTCCAGATGAGCGCGTAGACGCTCTCCACGCCTTGCAGGTACATGGCGAGGCGCTCGAGTCCGTAGGTGATCTCGCCGGTCACGGGCCGGCACTCGAGGCCGCCCACCTGCTGGAAGTAAGTGAATTGGCTGATCTCCATGCCGTTCAGCCACACCTCCCAGCCCAGGCCCCAGGCCCCGAGCGTCGGGGATTCCCAGTTGTCTTCCACGAAGCGGATGTCGTGCACCAGCGGATCCAGGCCCAGGGCCTTGAGCGAACCCAGGTACAGATTCTGGATGTCGTCCGGCGAGGGTTTGATCACCACCTGGTACTGGTAGTAGTGCTGCAGGCGGTTGGGGTTCTCGCCGTAGCGGCCATCCGTGGGGCGGCGCGAGGGTTGCACATAGGCGGCGGACCAGGGCTCGGGACCGATGGCCCGAAGGAAGGTGGCCGGGTGGAAAGTGCCGGCACCCACTTCCATGTCCAAGGGTTGGAGCAACACGCAGCCCTGCTGGGACCAGTAAGCCTGCAGAGCCAATATAAGTTCTTGAAAAGTAGCGGGTTTCTTTGAAGGCATGGTTGGGGTTCTTGGGGCTTAAGCCCAGCCCGCTGGGTGCGGCCAGTATAGCGGCTTCCTATAAAGCCTTCACCGGCAAAGACCCGCACCAAGTTGGTGCAACCCGCCCCGCCTCTTCCTCGCACAGAGCCGTCATCCCCCTGAAAATCTGAGGGACCAGAGTTGGCACGCTGCGTGCTTTATACAAGGCATCACACCCCACCGCTCCGGAGAAGACCCATGGCTAGCAAGAACGGCAAAGACGTCCTCGACCTCATCGCCAAGGAAGGCGTGCGTTTCGTGGACTTCCGTTTCACCGATACCCGCGGCAAAGAGCAGCACGTGACCGTGCCTTCCCACACCGTGGATGACAAGCTGTTCGAGGACGGCAAGATGTTCGACGGCTCGTCCATCGCCGGCTGGAAGGGCATCAACGAGTCCGACATGATCCTCATGCCGGACGCCAGCACTGCCATACTCGACCCGTTCTTCGAGGAGAAGACCCTCAACCTGCGCTGCGACGTGATAGAGCCCTCCACCATGCAGGGTTACGAGCGCGACCCGCGTTCCCTC
>DASUBN010000305.1:0-2689 GCA_035763245.1 Gammaproteobacteria bacterium
GGGTGCTGACATGAGCAAGATCCTGGTGATCGCCGAGCATGACGGCGAGAAACTGAATTCCAGCACCGCCCGCGCCGTGAGCTGCGCCGCCGCCATCGGCGGCGAGATCGCGGTGGCGGTGTTCGCCGCCGACGGTAAGGCCGTGGCGGAGGCCGCCGCCAAGCTCAAGGGCGTGACGAAGGTGCTACGCATCGCGCGGCCCGAGAACCAGGCACCGCTCGCCGCGGTGCTGGCGCCCCAGATCGCCAAGCTCGCCAAGGATTACAGCCACGTGCTCGCCCCCTCCAGCACCTTCGGCAAGGACGTGCTCCCCCGGGCCGCGGCGCTCGTGGGCGTGCCCCAGGTGAGCGACGTGATGAAGGTGGTGGACCCCGTCACCTTCGAGCGGCCCATCTACGCCGGCAATGCCATCGCCACCGTGAAGGCGCCGGCTGAGCCTTGCGTCTTCGCCACGGTGCGCACCGCTTCCTGGCCGGCCTGCGGCGAAGGCGGCTCCGCCGCCGTGACCGACGTCAGCGTGGACGCGGCCCTGCCGGGCCACAGCCGTTACCTGGAACTCAAGCGCGACGCCTCGGACCGGCCGGACCTGCAGTCCGCCCCCCGGGTGGTGTCGGGCGGCCGCGGCGTGGGCAGCCGGGAGAACTTCGCCGTCATCTACAAGCTCGCCGACAAGCTCGGCGCCGCCGTGGGCGCCTCCCGTGCCGCCGTGGACGCGGGCTTCGTGCCCAACGACCTGCAGGTGGGCCAGACCGGCAAGATCATCGCCCCGGAGCTCTACATCGCCGTGGGCATCTCCGGCGCCATCCAGCACATCACCGGCATCAAGGACGCCCGCACCATCGTGGCCATCAACAAGGACCCGGAGGCCCCCATCTTCCAGGTGGCGGATATCGGTCTCGTGGGCGACCTGTTCCAGCTCCTGCCGGAGCTGGAGAAAGAGCTGGATAAGGGCTGACCGGAAGTGTCCGCGCTGTCCGCGCCGGACACTCTGCGGCGGGGGAACTAATGCGCTACCAGCCCGGTCTTACGGGCTGAAACATATGAATCCGCCGGGACAGGCGGCACCTTTCCATCCCCAAAACATGAGGTCTCCCATGAAGTACGCAGCTTTCACGGCCGCGGCGCTGCTGGCCTTAAGCCTGCCCGCCCTGGCGGACGACGCCCCCGCCAAGAGCGACGCGGACAAGTCCGCCTTCGCCACCTTGAGCAAACCCCAGCTCTCCGTCACCTCCGGCTCGGTGACCGCGGGCGGCGAGAAGGTCGCCTACAAGGCCAACACCGGCACGCTGATCCTGAAGAACGACAAGGACGAACCCGTCGTCAGCATGTTCTACGTCTACTACGCGAAGGACGGCGCCAACCCGGCCAACCGCCCCGTGACCTTCTTCTTCAACGGCGGCCCCGGCTCCTCCACCGTGTGGCTGCACATGGGCGCCTTCGGCCCGCAGCGCGTGCGCACCGCGAACGACACCCACACCCCCGGCGCGCCCTACGTGCTGGCGAACAACGACGACAGCCTGCTCGACGTCACCGACGAGGTGTTCATCGACGCCCCGGGCACCGGCTTCAGCCGCGTGCTGGACAAGGACCTGGGCGGCAAGGCCGACCCGAAGGACTTCTACGGCGTGGACCAGGACGGCAAGGCCTTCACCCAGTTCATCCAGGAGTTCCTCTCCAGGTTCGGCCGCTGGAACTCGCCCAAGTACGTGTTCGGCGAGAGCTACGGCACCATCCGCGGCCCGGCGCTGACGCTGGACCTGCAGAACGCATCGATAGACCTGAATGGATTGATACTGCTCTCCGCCATCCCCAACACCGACATCAGCCCGGACGGCGACTCGCTCAACCCGGCCATCGACATCCCCTTCGCGCTGACGCTGCCCACCATGGCCGCCACCGCCTGGTACCACGACAAGATCCCGAACAAGCCCGCCAAGCTCGAGGACTTCCTCGCGCAGGTGGAGAAGTTCGCCATGGGCGAGTACCTGACCGCGCTGAACGCCGGCGCCACGCTCGACCCGACGGAGAAGAAGAAGGTGGCGGACCAGCTCTCCGCCTACACCGGCCTCTCCTCCGATTACTGGATGAAGGCCGACCTGCGCGTGAACGGCGGGCAATTCGAGCACGAGCTGATGCGTGATAGCGACGACCTCGTGGGTCGCCTCGACAGCCGCTTCGAAGGCCCGGCCCTCGACCCCCTGGGCGAGCAGGCCGAGTACGACCCGCAGTCCTCCGCCATCAGCTCCGCCTACGTGTCGCTGTTCAACGACTACGTGCGCAAGACGCTGGACTACAGCACGGACGAGATCTACATCCCGCTCAGCTTCGACGTGAACGGCAAGTGGGACTTCAAGCACCAGAACCCGTTCGGCCAGGCCTTCCCGGGTGCCACCAACGTGCTGCCCGACCTCGCCATCGCCATGGGCCAGAACCCGACCATGAAGGTGATGCTGAACGGCGGGTACTATGATCTCGCCACGGCCTTCTACGCGGCGCAGTTCGAGATGGAGCACCTGCCCATGAAGGCCAGCCTGCAGAAGAACATCAGCTACGACTGGTACCCCTCGGGGCACATGGTGTACGCGAACCCGGCTTCGGCGAAGATGCTCCACGACAACGTGGCGAAGTTCATCGAGTCGAGCCACAAGTAAGACTTGCGATCGACTGACTTAGAGGGCCGCCCCACAAG
>DASUBN010000306.1:0-2971 GCA_035763245.1 Gammaproteobacteria bacterium
TCGAGGGTGCCGTGCCTATCCTCTCCGCCAAGGACCAACAGGGAAAGTCCCTGGCCGATGCGGATTGCTACCCGTGAAGGTGCTCATCACAGGTGCCGGCGGTCAGGTGGCTGCAGCACTCATGCAGTCAAAGCCGGCGGGCGTCACGGCCGTGGCGTTCTCCCATGCCGAGCTCGACATCGGCGACGGGAAGGCGGTTCTGCGTACCGTCACCGAGGCCAGGCCGCAGGCGGTCATCAATGCCGCCGCCTACACGGCAGTGGACAAGGCGGAGAGCGAGCGGGATCTGGCGAGGCGCGTGAATGGCGAGGCTCCGGGGCACCTCGCTGAGGCCGCGAAAGCCTGTGGCGCCCGTCTCATCCACCTTTCCACGGATTTCGTGTTCGACGGCAGCCAGTCTCGGCCCTACTCGCCGGACGCCGCGGTGAAACCGCTGGGCGCCTATGGTGAGACCAAGCTCGAGGGCGAACGGCGGGTGCAACAGGTCCTTGGGGGAGAGGCCCTGATCCTGCGCACCGCGTGGGTTTACGCGGCCAACGGCCATAACTTCGTGCGCACCATGCTGAGGTTCATGGCCGAGCGTGGCAAGGTGCGGGTCGTGGCTGACCAGGTGGGTTCACCCACCTGGGCGAGCTCGGTGGCGGAAGCGCTCTGGGCTGCGGTGCATACCCCGGCCTTCGCCGGCGTGCATCATTGGACCGATGCAGGCGTCGCGAGCTGGTACGATTTCGCCGTAGCCATCGCTGAGGAAGGCCATGTCACGGGACTGCTCAAGCAGCTAGCAGAAGTAGAGTCGATCACCACGGCGGATTATCCGACCCCGGCCCGCCGGCCCGCCTACAGCGTGCTGGACCGGGCTTCTAGCGAACGGGCCTTGAATCTCAAGCCCGTCCACTGGCGGGTCAACCTAAGGAACATGCTGAGGGAGTTGCGGGATGCGTAAGGTTTTGATCACTGGCGGTGCCGGTTTCATCGGCGCTAACTTCGTACACCACTGGGTCGCGCGCCATCCGGGCGACGAGGTGACGGTGCTGGACGCGCTCACTTATGCCGGCAGCCAGCTGAACCTCAAGGGCCTGGAAGGACAGGCGGGCTTCCGCTTTGTGCACGGCGACATCTGCGACGAGACCCTGGTAAACCAGCTGATGCGCGAGCGCAGCGTGGACACGGTAGTGCACTTCGCCGCCGAGTCCCACGTGGACCGCTCCATCGACGGTCCTGATGCCTTCGTCACCACCAACGTCGTGGGCACCCACGTGCTGCTCAAGGCCGCGAAGGCGGCCTGGGCAGGCAAGCAGGAGGGCTACCGTTTCCACCACGTTTCGACGGACGAGGTGTTCGGTTCCCTGGGCCCCGAGGATCCTGCCTTCCACGAGCACACTCCCTACGACCCGAGTTCCCCCTATTCCGCCAGCAAGGCGGCCTCGGACCACCTGGTGCGCGCCTATCACCGCACCTTCGGGTTGCCGGTGACGCTCACCAACTGCTCCAACAACTACGGCCCTTACCAGTTCCCGGAGAAGCTCCTCCCGGTGATCATCCTCAACGCGCTGGCGGGCCGGGCAATCCCGGTCTACGGCGACGGCAAGAACGTGCGTGACTGGCTGTTCGTGGCTGACCACTGCAGCGCCATCGAGCGGGTGATCGAGAAGGGCCGGCTGGGTGAGACCTATAACGTAGGTGGCAACGGCGAGCGGACCAACATAGAGATTGTGCGCACGATCTGCAAACTGCTGGACGAGCGCCGGCCCGACTCCGCGCACCGCCCCCATGAGCAACTGATCAAGTTCGTGCAGGACCGGCCTGGCCACGACCGGCGCTATGCCATCGACATCCGCCGCATCCATGGCGAGCTCGGCTGGCAGCCCTCGGTTGATCTCGCCGGCGGACTCGCCAAGACCGTGGACTGGTATCTGGCGAATCTCGACTGGTGCGAGGCGGTGGCCGGCCAGAAGATTGCCGCGGAGCGCCGCGGTCTCGGCGGCAAGCGCGGAGCCTAGAATGCTACGCCTGCGCTATCTCGATCTCGTGATTTACAAAGGGATCGCAGACCTCAATACCGAAGCCTCCCGGGCCTACATCGGCTTCGTGTGGTGGGTGCTGGAGCCGCTGCTCTACATGGGTGCGTTCTACATCGCTTTCGGCCTGGGCTTGCGCGGCGGCGGCATTGGCATGCTGCTGTTCTTGCTCTGCGGCCTCGTGCCCTGGAAATGGTTCTCGAGTGCGGTCAGCAACGGTAGCCACACCATCCAGAGCAACATCGGGTTGATCCAACAGATATACCTGCCGAAGTACATTCTCCCCGGCATCGTGCTGGTGACCACCGGCGTCAAGTTCCTGATCATCCTCGCCCTGTTGCTGGTGCTAGCGGTGGGCCTCGGCCACGGTCCGGCGTTGCCCTGGCTCGCGATTCCGGTATTGGTGCTCGCGGAGCTAGTCTTCGCGCTTGCTACTGCGTCTCTCGCTGGTGCCGTCGTGCCTTTGGTTCCGGATCTCGGGCTCATCATCGATAACGGTCTCATCGTGATGATGTTCCTCTCCGGTATCTTTTTCAGCGTGAAGACCCTGACGCCGACGGCGCGCATCCTCATCGAGATTAATCCGATGGTGACGATTATCGGCGGTTTCCGCGACGTGCTCATCGATCACCACTGGCCCGACTGGGGTGGCCTGGGTTATACGTTCCTGGTCTCCGCGGGAATCTACGCCGTGGCCTACGCGATCATGCGGCATTTCGATCGTGTCTACCCCAAAGTCATGATCGGTTGAGGCGCACATGAGCGGTAGCAAGGTCATCGAATTGCGCAACGTCGGGGTGTGCTACACCCGCAAGAGCGGCATGCTGCGCAGCAGCAAGTTCTGGGCGTTACACGACGTGAGCTTTGACCTCTACCACGGCGAGACGCTCGGCGTCATCGGCCGCAACGGGGCGGGCAAGAGCACACTGCTGCGGCTGCTCGCTGGCATCATC
>DASUBN010000307.1:0-5340 GCA_035763245.1 Gammaproteobacteria bacterium
TGATTCCGCCTTCATGGTCGCCTCATCGTCCCCCACGGTCGCCTTCATGAAAGGAATCGCGAGGCTATCATGCATGACACCGACGCTACCCCGCCATTCGGTCAGGTCGTATATGCCGGAATAGCCGACCGCGCATTTGTAGAGATTGGGCGCATGGATGGTTGCTTCGATCGCCGCATACCCGCCGGCGCTGGCGCCATAGATACAGACCCGGTTCTCATCTGCGAATCCTTGCGATGCGGCCCAACGCACGCCATCGACGAGATCGTCCTGCATGCGCCCGGCCCATTGCCGGAAACCGTCTTCCTCGAACTTGGCACCGAAGCCACCGGACCCGCGATACTCGACCTGCAGGACCGCATAGCCGTGATAGGCGAGGAACTGGGTGACGGGATCGAAGCCCCAGGTGTCGCGGATGCCGAAGGGGCCGCCATGCGGATAGACAATCAGCGGGGACTTGCCCGATGCACCCTTAGGCAGGGTGAGATACCCGTGTATGAGCGTTCCATCGCTGGCCTTGAACTCGATGGGCCTCATCTCCGCCATGGCGCCAGGATCGACCGCAGGAAGCCGCTTGAACAGCGGGTGCAATTTATCCGCACGCACATCATAGAGATAATAGCCCCCGGGATCCCGGTCGCTCCAGGCGTACACAACGGCGTAGCGACCGTCGTTTGTGCTGCTCGTGATACCGATGGCTTCGCCGACGAAGGCCTTTTGCAGTTTGGCCAAGGTCGTTGCCTGCGGGGCGGCCGGATCGAGCACCACCCACTTCGGCTTGTCCGCATCGTAGCGTAATGCAACGATCTTCTCGTGGTCGGCGCTGAATAGAAGATCCAAGTCGGAAAACTCGTAATCGATATCGTAATCGGGATCGTCGAAAAGAAGTTTCTTCGTCAAAGAATGTGGCTCGACCGCATAGAGCCCCAAAGTACCCGCCGGAGTTGTTCCCCGGAAATAGAACGTCCCGTCCGCAGAGACGAACCCTAATGGCCCATAACTGCCAAACCTCGGCTCGGTCGCGATCAAAGACACGATATCCTGCCAATCTCCCAACTTGCTCCCCTTATCCCGATAGAGCATCCGGGGAGCGAAAGTCCTGGTGTTGAGACCCATGGCCACGCGGATGTCGCCATCGAGATCCATATAGGCAGAGCCGTAATCGAACGGAACACCGCCTCCGAACCATCGGGTCGGATGGTCATGTCCGTCCACATATTCCTTTACCGCCAGCCCCCCAGCGCAGGAATCATAGATAACCTTGCCCGTAGGTCCCGGCAGAACGTCCCTGACGGCACCACAATCCAGTTCGCTTAGGTTCTTACCATCGACTCCGACTACCCACAGGTTGTACGTCGAAAACGGATAATCGAGATACCCTTTCTGCACCACCGTGGTGTAAACGATCTTGTCATCGGTCACCCACCACAGATTGGAGATCTGCTGATTGTCGATGACCGTGTAATGGCCGATCACCTGCAGGGTTGTCAGGTCCAGGAACACCAACTGGGTCTGCGTCTCGTCACCTTTCACAGGCCCGACCAAGGCCAGGTAGTGCCCATTTGGCGAGATCTTCACGGCTCCGAACGAAGGGGGACGAAAGAAGGTCTCGGTCGGGATGGTCGCAGGCGCTGCGGCCCGGCACCCGATGGAAAAGGCAAACAGCAGGAAAAAGAGCGCCCTTTTGTAGAACATCGCTAATCCTTTAGTCCGTGTATGGTCATAGCCGAACCGACGATATCCGCCCCACCGGAAACGGATCCATCGCCAAATCAAGATTGTGCCACGCGTGGCGGCTAAAAGGCGCCTTCAGTGGGTAAAGGTGCGTGACCCACGGGATCCCAGAGGGCGCCCATCCCGGATCAAATAGTTACGGCGCCGGAGAAAGGCCGCTGTCAGGTCTAATCCCTGATCTTCAACTCCGCCACCGCCGCGGCGTTCACCGAGAAATAGGGATGCCAGACGCCGTCGCGGTAGATGAAGCTGTCGGTGAAAAAGAGCTTCACCGGCTTGCCCTGCATGTCGTGCTTCTCCTGCACGCTGTAGGCCGTGGCCGAGTCGCCATTCACCACGATGCCCATCCAGGTCACGGTAGGAATGGGTTTGGTGCTGCCCTTGGCTCGAGCCGCGCCTTTCAGGATGTCCGCCTTGTGGCCGATACTGCCGTCGAAACGGATCTCCGTATAGTCCGGCTCCAGCATGCAGTCCACCGTGTCCACCTCGCCCCGGAACTCGGCCACGAGCCAAGCGCGCTCCGCCCGCTTCACGCTATCCGCGTCCGGCTTCTGGTTGGGCGCCTGCAGCGCGGTGCAATCCGGAGCCGCCGCATAGACGGAGCCGAAGGCAGAGAGAGCCAGGACGGAGAACGGGATCGCCAGAGATTTCATGCTCGAGTCTCCAAGGGGGTTGGACGGGGACAGGACCAGAGTCGGCGCAACAGCAGCGCGCATAGCAGCAGGACGAAGATCACGGAGGCGCATTCAGTGATGGAGAGGCCGACGCCGAAGGGGAACCAGATGCCGGGCACGTGCAGGGCCACGAGTTCGGTGATGAAGAGCACGACACCGATGGCGAGCACCGCCGGCAGCGCATACCAGCCTTCCCGGCCCCGGCGGCGTATACCCTGATAGAGGGTCGCCAGGTAGATCAGCAGGAAGGCGAGATGGGTGGTGGTGATGAGGTACCGGATCGCCGCGGAGGCCGCGTGGGGGAAGGTGGCGTGGAACAACCAAGGCCGCGCCAGCAGCTGGGCGATGCCGTAGACCAGCGTCAGGGCCGCCACCAGCTTGGGTAACCAGGCGGGCTTGTCCAGCTTGAACCAGCGGCGCCAGGCCATGATCCAGGTGCCCAGGGCACAGGAACTCACCAGCGCGAGGATCACGACCACGAAACCCTGCACGGTCTCGATCTGCCACCAGAAGAAGAAGGCCTGGTTGCCCCGCTGTATGCCGCTCAAGAGCAGCGCCGCTGCGAGCCAGGGATAGCTGTGGTCACCGCGATCCAGGGGCCACAGGCATAGGACCATGAGCACCGCCAGGAAGAACATCAGAGCCGGTACTACGTCCACAGCATAGCCCTCGAAGATCTTGAGCCACTGCAGGTGGTATTGGGCGGCGATGGCTGCCTCACCGCCGAGAGCGGGAGCGACATGTATGCCGCCTGCGTCAGGTCCGCTCACCCAAGGACCAGCCCACACCCGAATCGCGATCTCCATAGCTCCGCCCCTCGCCGCCGCCGGCGGGAGTCCGAAGTAGCGCGGATAGTGGTAGCTGTAGGCGGTGGGCGTCGCGCCGGAGAAATCCCCCACGCCGCCCAACAATATCCCATCCACATAGACCTGGTAGGCGCTGTCCACCGCCCAGGGACCCAGGAGCGCCAGGGACTCACCCGCGACCGGCAGCACGGAGGCGTGGAAGCGGTACCAGGCATAGCCCTGGTAACCGGGGTGCCCCTTCACGGCCCAGCCCGGGGTATAGGGCGTGATGCCCACGTCGCCGTCGTTGGCGTCGGGCGGCGCGGAGAGATCCATGCTTTCCCAGGTGGCATCGTCGAAGCCGGGTTCGGCCCAGCGGAGGTCGTCGCCGGTGTGGAACTTCCAGGGACCATCGAGACGCAGGAAGGATTGACCGAGTTGCACGGGCTTGGGTACGTCCGCGAAGCACGCGGACGCGGCGCTCGTGAGAACGAGCAGCAACATGCAGGGCAGGAGCTTACCCATGGCGCCCTTCCTCAATCTTTGAGCACCCAGCCGTCCGGGTCCAGGACCACGGCTTTCACCCTGCCGTCGACCGGCAACACCACGCTCTCTTCCTTATGGCGCAGCCATACGGTCTGGCGCGTCTGCCCGTTGTCCGTATCCACTTCCACGTCCAGGGGCAGCGTGAATACCTGGCCGGACTGGGTCTGGCTAATCTTGAGCTCGAGCTTGCCACCCGCCTGGCTCCAGCTGCTCTTGAAGGCCGGCTGGCCCGTGCCGTACACCCACTCCTCGAAGAACCAGTCCAGGGGCTTGCCGTATTGGCGCTCGTAGGCGGCCATCCAGCGGGCGGTGTCCACCTGGCCGTAAGCGTTGCCCGTGGCATAGGCATGCAGGGCCGCGAAGAACGCCGGGTCGCCCATCACGTGGCGCAGCATGTGCAGCACCCAGGCGCCCTTGTTGAAGGTGGTGGAGGTGAACTCGTCGTCCACGTCCTGGGCATCCTTGATGTAGACGCTGCCGCTGAAATCGCGGCTGTCCAGGAAACGCATGAAGTCCCGGTAGGCCGTCGCGCCGCCGCTCTGCTCGTGCCAGAGCGCCACGGCATAGGTGGCGAAGCCCTCGTTGAGCCACACGTCCGACCAACTCGCGGGCGTCAGGCTGTTGCCGAACCACTGGTGGGCCATGTCATGGGCGATGACGTTCTGCACCGTACCAAGATCCCACACCGGCGAGGTGCCGGTCATGAGCCCGCGCCCGAGGCTCGGGATGGTCTGGTGCTCGCGAAAACTCGGGAACGGCACCTCCGCGATTCCGTATTTCTCCTTGGCGAAAGGATAGGGCCCGAAGAGCCGCTCATAGACCTTGAGCACGTCCGGCACGAAGGCGAACTCCTTCTGCGCCAGGGCCGCGTCCTGCTTGAGCACATAGTAGCGGATCGGCACCGCCTGCCCTGCGGCGTCCGTATAGCTAGAGTCGAGGCGCGTGTAGTCCGCCGCGGCGATGGACAGCACGTCGGGATAGATGGGATAGGACTCGACCCAATGGTATTGATGCTGGCCGTCCGGCAGGTCCTTCACCTCCGCGAGCTCGCCGTTCGAGACCGCGGTCAGGCCCTTCGGCAGGCTGATGCGGATGTCCGCGGAACGGGCCTTGAGGGCCGGATCGTCGAAATCGGGCCACCAGTGCTTGGCCGTATAGGGCATGCCGAAGTTCACGACGTAACGCCCGCCCTGGTCGCTGGTGAAGCGCAGGCCCTGGCGGTCCGGCAGACCGCTGTAGCGGATGGAGAGCCCATGGGAACTCTTGCCGGCATCGCCCGCGGGCCATTGGACGGTCAGGATGTCGCCTTGGTGGTCGAAGCTCACGGGTTGGTCATCCAGGACCACGCTTTCGGCCTTGAGCGCCGCCGCCATATCCACCGCGAGGGGTGCCGTGTCGCCGGCGGCGCGGGTGAAGGTGATGCTCACGCTGCCCGTGAAGCGGCCGGCGGAGGGATCGAGATGGATATCGAGTGCGTAGTGCCCGACGGCCGTGACCGGCTCTGCGGCCAGCACGGCGCTCCAGGGGGCGCACAGGGAAACCAGCAGCAGACCGAGGAGCCGACTCGCCATACACCCACCCCGCGGTAGCATCTGTCAGGC
>DASUBN010000308.1:0-4114 GCA_035763245.1 Gammaproteobacteria bacterium
CTCGACGCGGGCTTGAAGGCCCTCGGCCTCAAGATCATCCCTTCCATCTGCAACGTCGTCACCGTCGACATGGGCCGCCCGGGCCTGCCGGTGTTCCAGGCCTTGCTCAAGGAGGGCGTGATCGTGCGGCCCTTGGGCGCCTACGGCCTGCCGAACCATCTGCGCATCACCGCCGGCCTGCCGGAGCAGAACACCCGCCTGCTGCGCGCCCTGGAGAAGGTCCTCAAGGCCTGAAGCCATGTCCGCCACGGCGCCATCTTCCTCCGCGGAGCTGATTTACACGATCGAGCCCGGAGGCATGCTGAAAGGCAGCCTGCGGGTGCCCGGCGACAAATCCATCTCCCATCGTGCCTTGCTCCTGGGTGCCATCGCTGAAGGGGAGACCCGCATCAGCGGCTTCCTGGCTGGGGAGGATTGCCTCGCCACCCTCGCGGCCATCCGTGCCCTGGGCGTGCAGGTGGAGACCGTCGACGCCGGCCGGCTCAAGGTGCAGGGCCGCGGGCTCCTCGGCCTGCAGGCGCCGCAAGCCCCGCTCGACCTCGGCAACTCCGGCACCGCCATCCGCATCCTCACGGGCCTCATGGCGGGGCAGACTTTCGCCGCCACCCTGACCGGCGACGCATCCCTGCAGAAGCGTCCCATGCAGCGGGTCATCGAACCGCTCACCGCCATGGGGGCGCGCATCGAGAGCCGCGAGGGCGGACGCGCGCCGCTCACGGTGCACGGCACACGCCCGCTCAAGCCCCTGCGCTACATCCTGCCCGTGGCCAGCGGCCAGGTGAAATCCGCGCTGCTGCTCGCCGGACTCTACGCCGGCGGCTACAGCTGGCTGAAGGAACCGGGACCGAGCCGCGACCACACCGAACGCATGCTGAGCGCCTTCGGCCACGGCTGCCTCAAGGAGAACGGCTGGATCGGCATCCACGGCGGCGGTACGCTGCTCGCCACCCAGGTGGAAGTGCCCGCGGACCTCTCGTCCGCCGCGTTCTTCCTGGCCGCCGCCGCCATGACGCCCGGCAGCCGCCTGACCCTGGAGAATGTGGGCGTGAACCCCACCCGTGACGGCATCATCCAGCTCCTGAAGCGCATGGGTGCCGAGATCAGGCTTGAGAACCCGCGCCAGCTGGGCGCGGAGCCGGTGGCGGACATCGAGGTGGAAGGCACGCGCCTGCAGGCCATCGACATCGGGCCCGAAGAAGTGGTGCTCGCCATCGACGACATCCCGGCCCTGCTCATCGCCGCCGCCGCGGCGCGCGGCACCACCCGCGTGCGTGGTGCAGGCGAGCTTCGGGTGAAGGAGAGCGACCGGCTGCAGGCCATGCAGGAAGGCCTCGCCACCCTCGGCGTACCCGTGGAAGCCACCATCGATGGCATCCAGGTCACCGGCGTGGAGCGCTTCCAGGGCGGCGAGATCCAGAGCCACGGCGACCACCGCATCGCCATGGCCTTCGCCGTGGCGTCGGTGAGGGCCAAGGCGCCGCTCCTGATACGCGACTGCCGCAACGTTGACACCTCCTTCCCCGGTTTCGCCGCCTTGGCGGCGCGGGTGGGCCTCGGCATCGCGAGCCGCGAAGGGGGCCGGGCGTGACGCTGCCGCCGGTGATCGCCGTCGACGGTCCGAGCGGTTCCGGCAAGGGCACCATCAGCCGCCGGGTGGCCGAAAGCCTCGGCTGGTATCTCCTGGACAGCGGCGCCCTGTACCGGATCCTGGCCCTGGCGGCGAAGGAGGCGGGTGCCGGCGACGACGAGGCCCGGCTCGAGCGCCTCGCCTGGGGACTCAAGGTGGAGTTCGGCCAGGACGGGAAGGGTGGGGAACGCATCCTCCTGGCGGGGAAAGACGTGACCCGGGCGGTGCGGGCCGAGGAGACCGGCGAACGGGCCTCCCAGCTCGCGGTCATCCCCGGGGTCCGGATGGGACTGGCAGGCTTGCAACGGAGTTTTCGCCGTGCCCCGGGCCTCGTGGCCGACGGCCGGGACATGGGCACGGTCATCTTCCCGGACGCGAGGCTCAAGATCTTCCTCACCGCGAGTGCCCGTGAAAGGGCCGAAAGACGTTATAACCAGTTGAAAGAGAAAGGATTAACTGCTAACCTTGACGCCCTTTTTCATGACATAAGCGCACGGGACGAGCGGGACCAGACCCGTTCCCTGTCCCCCCTCCAGCCTGCGGCAGACGCGGTCTTGGTGGATACCACCGGCATCGGCATCGACCAGGTGGTGGCGCGGGTCATGGCACTGGCCCGGGAGCGCTTCGGCGTCGCCCCGGGGGCTTGAACGCACCGAAGCTCGCGGCAGGATGCTACGGGCCTTTTGTAACAACCCGACGGGCCTGAAGGATTCGGGCTGCGGCGCTCCAACCACAGGTGCCCCCTTGACGGGGGTGTTAGGCAACTCCCAATGACCGAATCATTCGCAGAACTTTTCGAAGAGAGCATCAAGCAACAGAAGATGCAGTCCGGGTCGATCCTCACGGCCCGCGTAGTCGAGATCCGGCCCGACGTCGTCATCGTCAACGCCGGCCTCAAGTCCGAGGGGGTCATCCCCGCTGAACAGTTTTACAACGAGCAGGGCGAACTCGAAGTCGCCGTCGGCGACGACGTCGAAGTCGCGCTCGACGCTTTCGAGGACGGCTTCGGCGAGACGCGCCTGTCGCGCGAGAAGGCCAAGCGCGCCCGCTCCTGGACTCGCCTCGAGGATTCCTTCAACAAGGGCGAGATCGTCAAGGGCTTCATCACCGGCAAGGTGAAGGGCGGCTTCACGGTCGAGGTGGACGGCGTGCGCGCCTTCCTGCCCGGTTCCCTGGTGGACGTGCGTCCGGTGCGCGATCCGGTCTACCTCGAAGGCAAGGAACTGGAATTCAAGGTCATCAAGCTGGACCAGCGCCGCAACAACGTGGTGGTCTCCCGCCGCGCCGTGGTGGAGCAGGAGTACAGCGCCGAGCGCGAAGAGCTGCTCACCAAGCTGCAGGAAGGCGCCACCGTCAAGGGCGTGGTCAAGAACCTTACCGAGTACGGTGCGTTCGTCGACCTCGGCGGCATCGACGGCCTGTTGCACATCACCGATATGGCGTGGAAGCGTGTCAAGCATCCGTCGGAAGTCGTGGCCGTGGGCCAGGAGATCGACGTCAAGGTGCTCAAGTTCGACCGCGAGCGCAACCGCGTGTCGCTCGGCTTGAAGCAGCTGGGCGAGGATCCCTGGGTCGACATCGCGCGCCGCTATCCGAACGGCACCCGCCTGTTCGGCAAGGTCACGAACCTGGCCGACTACGGCTGCTTCGTCGAGATCGAGCCGGGCGTCGAGGGCCTGGTGCACGTCTCCGAGATGGACTGGACCAACAAGAACATCAACCCGGCCAAGGTCGTCCAGGTGGGCGACGAGACCGAGGTGATGGTGCTGGACATCGACGAGGAACGCCGTCGCATCTCGCTCGGCATGAAGCAGTGCACGCCGAACCCCTGGGAAGACTTCGCGGCCGGCCACAACAAGGGCGACCGCATCAAGGGCAAGATCAAGTCGATCACCGACTTCGGCATCTTCGTGGGCCTGGACGGCGGTATCGACGGCCTGGTGCACCTCTCCGACATCTCCTGGGACATGCCGGGCGAAGAGGCGGTGCGCAACTACAAGAAGGGTGATGAAGTGGAGGCGGTGGTGCTGGCGGTGGACGCCGAGCGCGAGCGCATCTCCCTCGGCATCAAGCAGATGGAGAAGGACCCGTTCTCCAACTTCCTCGCCGACCATCCGAAGGGCAGCATCGTGAAGGGCAAGGTCACCGCGGTGGACGCCAAGGGCGCGACCGTGGACCTCGGCAACGGCATCGAGGGCTACCTGCGTGCCTCCGAGCTGTCCCGCGACCGCATCGAGGACGCGCGCACAATGCTCAAGGAAGGCGACGAGGTCGAGGCCCGCTTCACGGGCATGGACCGCAAGAACCGCACCCTGAGCCTGTCCGTGAAGGCGAAGGAGATGCAGGAAGAGGCTCAGGCCATGGAAGACTACGGCCGCGGCGGCGCTTCCGGCGGCACCACCGCCTTGGGCGACCTGCTCAAGGAGCACATCGGCGGCGGTAAGGACGAGTGATCGGGAAGGCGCCCGCGGCACATCGCCGCGGGCG
>DASUBN010000309.1:0-3801 GCA_035763245.1 Gammaproteobacteria bacterium
CGCCGGAGCAGGTACTCAAGTTCCTGGCCGACACCCTGACTAACCGGCTCCTGCATGCCCCGACCGCTTATCTGCGGCGGGCCGCCAATGAAGGGCGCGGCGAGCTGGTGCGCGAGATCAGCGCGCTCTTCGGGCTCGACAAGACTGACGATGACCCGGGAGGCAAGGGTTGAGCGGCATGAAGGGCTCCATCCGCCAGAAACTCGAGCGTCTCACCTCCCGTCAGGAAGAAGTGGCTGCCCTACTCGCGTCTCCCGGTGCCGCCACGGACACCAGCAAGTTCCGAGATCTCTCCCAGGAATATGCGCGTCTCGAGCCGCTGGCGCGCAAGTTCCACGAATACCGGGAAGCCGAGGCCGACCTCAAAGCCGCCGAGGACATGAGCCACGACAGCGACGCCTCCATGCGCAGGCTGGCGGAGGAAGAGCGGCGCGCCGCTGCGGCGCGCCTCGAAGCCATGGAACCGGAACTCCTGCAACTGCTCCTGCCCAAGGACCCCCACGACGACAGCAACATCTTCCTGGAGATCCGCGCCGGCACCGGCGGCGACGAAGCTGCCATCTTCGCCGGCGATCTCTTGCGCATGTATAGCCGTTACGCCGAGGAACAGGGTTGGAAGGTGGAGATCCTCAGCGAAAATGCGGGGGAACACGGCGGCTACAAGGAAGTCATCACGCGCGTGGTGGGTAGGGGTGCCTACTCGCGATTCAAGTTCGAATCCGGCACCCATCGGGTGCAGCGGGTACCGGAGACCGAGTCCCAAGGCCGGGTACACACCTCCGCCGTTACCATCGCCATCCTCCCGGAAGCGGAGGAAGTGGAGGATATCGAGATCAATCCGGCGGAGCTCAAGGTGGACACCTTCCGCGCTTCCGGCGCCGGTGGCCAGCACGTGAACAAGACCGATTCCGCCATCCGCATCACCCACCTGCCCACGGGCATCGTGGTGGAATGCCAGGACGAGCGCTCCCAGCACAAGAACCGGTCTCGCGCCATGTCGCTGCTGAAGGCGAAGCTGCTATCCGCAGAGCGGGAGAAGCAGCAGGCGGCCCAGGCCCAATCACGGAAACTGCAGGTGGGCAGTGGCGACCGTTCCGAACGCATCCGTACCTATAACTTCCCCCAGGGCCGGGTCACGGACCACCGTATCGACCTTACCCTCTATAAGCTGGATGACGTGCTGCAGGGCGACCTGGATCAAATCCTCTTGCCTCTCGCCAACGAGTTTCAGGCCGAGGAATTGGCGGCCATGGCGGCTCAGTGAGCACGTTTCTTCGGCGCTTCTAATGATGCCGTCTTGAGGTCCCGGTACTGAGCGAAACACACTGCTAGGGTATACCACCAGGCGATCCCGCCCAGGATCGCACCCACTATCTGGAAAGCAATGCCGTTCTGGCCTAGGACCGGCTTGCCCCTCATCGCGCTTATGGCCTGTAGGGCATCCGGTGAACCTTCTTCCTCGGCCTTCTGCAGCACGCCGCGGACATACTGCAGCGTTTCTATCAGATGTGGGCCGTTATCCACGAACCAAACTGCCAGAAGCGCCAGCGCCGGCACGGTGATGACCAGCGATACCCGTGCCCAGGCAGTCCGCGCCAGACGTGAACTTTCGCTCAAGGATTCGAGCGGACCGCGCCGTTCCAATACCGCCGGGTAGATGAACAAGGCCAGGGCTGTACTTGCTGCGGCAGTCGGCGCCAGGGGAACGATGCTAAGTACCCAAGCCGGCATGAGCCCTGCGATCATGAAGGCCATCAGGAATACCACGAGCGTCATGCCGAGCCCGAAGATCACCACCAGCTCATAGATCAGATAGCCGATCAGCACCGAGGGCATGGCCCGCAATGCAGGCCAGAGCCGTCGGCCTGACGCCGGCATACCGGCGAGTTCCGCCATGCGCAATACCGCGACCGAATAGAGGAAAGCCTGGCAGGTGCCTACGAGGAGCGTGCGCCAGAGATAGGATGGCTGCATAAAAGCCGACAAATCCGTGTCCAGAAGACTGCCGGGCGAACGTGCAAGTGGCAGTGTCTGCAGAAGTTCGGCAACGAGGATCCAGGGGAACACAGAAGGCAATCCCGCCAGGAACAGCTTCCAACCAGCGCCGAGCACTTCGCCGATGCTGCGTCCTGCCCCCTCGCTCGTGGGTGTGACCGCCATGGCGCCGGGTCAGGCTCCAGACTTGCGGAGCTTCAGGTCGTGATAATAGACGTAAAGCACGCAGTATATGAAGGGGCCGAATACGGCGGTGAACACCATCTCTAACACTGTCTGCGCGAACAGGTTGCGACCGGTAACCGCCAGAGCCGTGGTACCGGGATCGATCCCGAGTATCGCGCTCATGATGCCGAGCAGCACTCCGAGCGGCACGAACATGAGTAGCAATAAGCCGAGCGTGCGCCACCAGTGGCCCCACACTCGGTTGTGGCTGGCATTCAGGGCCTCGATGGGACCCTGCCCTTCCAGCACGATCCCGAACTCCTCGAACATGAGCGTTAGGGCGAGGATCGCACCTGGAACGAGAAGCAGAACCAGGCCGACACCGACCGCCGCGACATAGATGAGACCGGCCACGAACAGCCAAGGCCAGAGGCGCAAGGCCTTGCGCAGTTCCTCGTTCAACGCATAGGTCTGGCCCCGGGCGGCAGCGGCCACCCGTTGCAGGACTATGGCCCTGAGCGGCAGTGCCAGCACCAGCACCAGGAATCCCACCCGCCCGTAGTTGCCGCGCAGGCCCGCGACCATGTGATCCATGTCCATGGAGACATCCCCCGCACCCCACACCAAGCAGGCGGTGGGCATCAAGCCGAGGAAGGCCATGGCGCTCGTCAGGATGAAGAGCCGCCGGAAAGCGAGACGCCCGAGAGTGAGACCCTGCAGCAGGATCTCCCCCAGGTCCCGGGGGGTGCTGGCGAGCTCGAACATGCGTGGGGCTCCGGTCTCGAAAGGCGCGAGCCGGCAGTGTGCATGAGCCCCGGGGCGCCTTCAAGCGCACGACGCCCGGTTTGACAGACCCTCACGGCATGCTATATTAAGCAAGTTTTAACTTGCTTTATAAAGGGAGACAAGCATGTACCTGATCACTGCAGCTATCCTGTTCGCCGTCGGCGCCCTGGGCGGCCTGTTCATGGCGGTGCGCAGCATCACCGGCCAGAGCATCCCCGCGGCCGTGGCGATCCTGCATGGCATCCTCGGCGCCACAGGCCTGGTGCTGCTGCTCATCGGCGTGCTCGCCGGCACGGGTGGTGGAACCGCGCGCATCGCACTCGCGATCCTGGTGGTGGCGGCCCTGGGTGGCTTCTTCCTGCTCTCCTTCCACATCCGCAAGGAACGCCACCCGAAGGCGGTCATCGTGGTGCACGCCCTGGTGGCGGTGATCGGCTTCCTGACGTTGCTGACAGCCATCTACCAGACCATGAACCCGGCGTCTTGACGGGAACAAGACCATGCAAGGTCCGCGCCTCGGCGGTCATCCCATTCACCCCGCACTGGTGCATTTCCCCGTGGTCTGCTGGACCGCGGCGCCACTGCTGGATGGGCTCTGCCTGTTGAGGCGCGACCTTGCCTGCTGGCAAGCTTCCTTCTGGGTGCTCATCATAGGCGTGGTCATGGCGCTTCCCACCATGACTGTGGGCTTCATGGATTTGCTCGCCATCCCTGTGGGGCATCCGGCCCAGGCTACTGGGCAGCGTCATATGCTGCTCGTGGCTTGCGCTTGGTGCGTCTATACCGTGGATCTCCTGCTGCGGCCGCTGCACGTAGCCCCATCCGGGTTCCAACTCTGGCTGGCCTTGGGTCTGT
>DASUBN010000310.1:0-4046 GCA_035763245.1 Gammaproteobacteria bacterium
AGGAATCCGGTGTGCGGTTGAGCACGCCCATCACCCGCGGGCGCGAGAGATCCAGTTTTTCCTTCCCGAGGTCGAGATGCATCGCCACTCCCATGAAAAAGCCGGCGTCAGGGACGCCGGCTTCCATTCTAAGGCCCTTACACCGCCGCTCAGTGCTGACTGGCGGGGCCCCCGATCTTGCCCTCGGGGCTCGGAGCCGCCTTCACGGGCTCCCGGGCCACGGCGGGCGCGCTGCCGTTGTGATCCGCATCGGACCAGCCCTCCGGCGGGCGCGGCTCGCGACCGGCCATGATGTCGTCTATCTGCCCAGCGTCGATGGTCTCATACTTGATGAGCGCCGCCGCCATGGTATGCAACTTAGCCATGTTCTCCTGCAGCAGCGTCTTGGTGCGTTGGTAGTTGCGCTCGATGATGCCGCGCACTTCCTCGTCGATGCTGCGCTGGGTGTCGCCGGAGATGTTCTTGTGGCGGGTCACGGAGTGGCCCAGGAACACTTCGCCCTCCTCCTCTTCATAGGAGAGGGGGCCCAGCTTCTCCGAGAGGCCCCATTTCGTGACCATACTGCGCGCGATGTGGGTGGCGCGCTCGATGTCGTTGGAGGCGCCGGTGGTCACCGACTCCACGCCGAAGATCAGCTCCTCGGCCACGCGCCCGCCGAACAGGCTGGAGAGCTGGCTCTCCAGGCGTCGCTTGCTGTAGCTGTAGCGGTCATCCTCCGGCAGGAACATGGTCACGCCCAGGGCGCGGCCGCGCGGGATGATGCTCACCTTGTAGACCGGGTCGTGGTCGGGTACCAGCCGGCCGACGATGGCATGGCCGGATTCATGGTAGGCAGTGAGCTTCTTCTCCTCGTCGCTCATCACCATGGAGCGCCGCTCGGCGCCCATCATCAGCTTGTCCTTGGCCTTCTCGAACTCGTCCATGCCCACGGTGCGCTTGTTGGCGCGGGCCGCGAACAGGGCCGCCTCGTTCACCAGGTTGGCAAGGTCCGCGCCGGAGAAGCCCGGCGTGCCGCGCGCGATGATGGCGGGCTTCACGTCGTCGCCCATGGGTACCTTGCGCATGTGCACCTTGAGGATCTGCTCGCGACCGCGCACGTCGGGCAGCGGCACTACCACTTGGCGGTCGAAGCGGCCCGGGCGCAGCAGCGCTGGATCGAGTACGTCGGGGCGATTGGTGGCGGCGATGACGATCACCCCCTCGCTGCCCTCGAAGCCGTCCATCTCGACCAACAGTTGGTTCAGGGTCTGCTCGCGCTCGTCGTGCCCGCCGCCCAGGCCGGCACCACGGTGGCGGCCCACAGCGTCGATCTCGTCGATGAAGATGATGCAGGGCGCATGCTTCTTGGCCTGCTCGAACATGTCGCGCACACGCGAGGCACCGACGCCCACGAACATCTCTACGAAGTCGGAACCGGAGATGCTGAAGAACGGCACCTTGGCCTCGCCGGCGATGGCCTTGGCGAGCAGGGTCTTGCCGGTGCCGGGCGAACCCACCATGAGTACGCCGCGGGGGATGCGGCCGCCGAGCTTCTGGAACTTGCCGGGGTCGCGCAGGAACTCCACGAGCTCGCCGACCTCCTCCTTGGCCTCCTCGACGCCGGCCACGTCGCTGAAGGTGATCTTCACCTGGTCTTCACCGAGCATGCGCGCCCGACTCTTGCCGAAGGACATGGCGCCGCGGCCGCCGCCACCCTGCATCTGGCGCATGAAGTAGATCCACACGCCGATGAGCAGCAAGATGGGGCCGAACTGCAGCAAGGCTGTCAGCCAGATGGAGGGCTGCTCGGGCGGCTTGGCGTCGATCTGCACACTGCCGTTATCCTTGCGCAGCTCCGCCACCAGCGGTCCGAAGTCTGACACCGGGCTGTAGGTGCTGAAGTTGCCGCCGTTGCTGAAGGAGCCGGTGATGGTCTGGCCGTCGAAGCTCACGCTCTTGACGTTGCCGTCCTGTACCGCTGTCAGGAAATCGGAATAAGCGACCGGCTTGGTCTTGGTGGAGCTGGGGCCGAAGCTCTGGAACACCACGAGCAACACCACCACGATCACGATCCAGAGCAGCAGGTTTCGCAGGAAATCGTTCAAGTCATGACCCTCTATTTAAGCGTTAGGCGAGGCGCCTGGGGCGCCCCGACACCCGATTTAGACACTACTACAGCCGGTAATTTCTCGCCAGCAAGTACAGCTCGGCGCTGCGGTTACGGGAGGCGCTGGGTTTGCGCGACGCGACCTTCTCGAAATCGGCCCGTAACATCCGCATATATTCCTGGAATCCCTGCCCCTGGAACACTTTCACCAGGAAGCTGCCGCCGGGTCTCAGGACCTCGCGGGCGAACTCCAGGGCCAGCTCCGCCAAGTACATGACCCGAGCTTGGTCCACGTCGCCCACACCGCTCATGTTGGGGGCGATATCCGACAACACAAGGTCTACCTTGCCGCCCGCGAGCCGCTCCCGCAGGGCCGCCAGCACCTCCTCGGAGCTGAAATCCCCCTGGATGAATTCCACCCCCTCCAGGGCGTCCATGGGCAGGATGTCCAAGGCGACGATGCGACCCTTGCCGGCCAGTACCTGGGTCGCGTACTGACTCCAGCCGCCGGGCGCCGCACCCAGGTCCACCACCGTCATGCCGGGTTTCAGGATACGGTCCCGCTCCTGTATTTCCTCCAGCTTGAATACCGCCCGCGAACGCGCTCCCGTCTGGTGCGCCTTCTTCACGTAGGTATCCTTGAAATGCTCCTGCAACCAGCGGGAACTGCTCTTGCTGCGTTTAGGCATGGCTCGAGGCACCGGCTGTTACAATGTAGACCCGCAGAGAAGCTTGAACATGGCAGAACTCGACGAGAAACAGAAGAAATTCCTGCGCGGCCTGGGCCACAAGCTGGAACCTGTGGCCCGCAGCGGCAACCCCGGACTCACCCCCAGCCTGGTGAAAGAAGTGGAGGCGCAGCTGCTCGCCCACGAACTCATCAAGATGAAAGTGGCCACCGGCGACCGGGAAGAGCGCGACGCCCTCATCGGGCGCATGTGTGCCGCCACCAAAGCCACCTTGGTGCAGCGGGTGGGGAACATTGCTCTGCTCTACAAGCGCCATCCGAAAAAGCCGAAGATCGAACTGCCGAAGTGAGATGCTGAAGCCTGGCGGCGTCAGACGTACTTCACTGCGACGATCTCAAACTGCTTCTCGCCGGCCGGAGTACGGATGGCGACCACGTCACCCTCCATCTTGCCGATGAGCCCGCGGGCGATGGGTGAGTTCACCGAGATGCGCCCCGCCTTGATGTCCGCCTCGTCCTCGCCCACGATCTGGTAGGTCACCTCGTTGCTGCTGTCCTCGTCGGCGAGCAGCACCGTGGAACCGAAGATAACCTTGCCGCCGCCATTCACCTTGGTGACATCGATGATCTCGGCGTTGCCGAGCTTGCCCTCGATGTCCTGGATGCGACCCTCGATGAAGCCCTGCTGTTCGCGCGCGGCGTGGTACTCGGCGTTCTCCTTCAGGTCGCCGTGGGCGCGCGCTTCTGCGATGGCCTGGATCACCTTGGGACGATCCACGCCCTTCAGGCGCTTCAGCTCTTCGCGCAGGCGTTCGGCGCCTTGTACCGTCAGGGGAACCTTGCTCATGCCACCCACTCCCGGTGCAGATCCTGCAGCTTGTTCACGCCCGCCTCATCCAGATGGTCCAGGGCGATCACCGTGGCCTTGGCCGCGGCGATGGTCGTGTAATACGTCACCTTGTGCGACACCGCCTCGCGGCGGATGGAGAAGGACTCCATGATGGCCTGCTTGCCCTCGGTGGTGTTCACGATGAGCGAGAGCTCGTCGTTCTTGATCATATCCACCACGTGCGGGCGTCCCTCACGCACCTTGTTCACCGCCTCGCAGGGGACGCCGGCCGCCTGCAGCGTCGCCGCCGTGCCGCGCGTGGCCACCAGGGTGAAGCCCCGCTCGATTAGCTCCTTCGCGAGCCCCACGGCCGCGGGCTTGTCCTGCTCGCGCACCGAGAGCAGCGCCTTGCCACCCCTTGGGATAATGATACCCGCAGCGAA
>DASUBN010000311.1:0-4401 GCA_035763245.1 Gammaproteobacteria bacterium
CCCCAACACGGTCGCTGCCTACCGGAGCACCTTCCGCCTCCTGCTGCGCTTCGCCGCCGACCGAGCCCACAAGCAGCCCTGCCAGCTCGACATCGACGACCTCGACGCCTCACTCGTGGCCGCCTTCTTGAACCACCTCGAACGCGACCGCCACAACGGTGCCCGCACCCGCAACAACCGGCTCGCCGCGATCCACTCGCTGTTCACCTACGCCGCCTTGCGTCACCCCGAGCACGCCGCGTCGATCCAACGCGTCCTGGCCATCCCGGCGAAACGCTTCGAGCGCAACCTCGTCACCTACCTCAACGACAGTGAGGTCGACGCGCTCCTTGCCGCCTGCGATCAAACGACCTGGACCGGGCGGCGCGACCACGCGATGTTGGTGCTCGCCATCCAAAGCGGGCTTCGGATCTCCGAACTGGTCCGCCTCACCTGCGCGGATGTCACTCTCGGCGCCGGAGCCCACGTCCACACCGTCGGCAAAGGCCGCAAGGAACGAAGAACGCCGCTGGTGGCCCACACCCTCAGCGTGTTGCGAGCCTGGCTCGCCGAGCGCGACAGCGTCCCCACCCACTCGCTGTTTCCGACCATCACCGGCAGACACCTCAGCCGCGACGCCATCGAACACCGCGTCGCCCTCTACGTCTCCAAGGCCGCCGAGGCCTGCCCCTCGATCCGGACCAAGCACGTCACCGCCAACACCCTCCGACACACGGCCGCGATGAGGCTTCTGCTCTCGGGGTGGACATCACCGTCATCGCCCTGTGGCTGGGCTGCGCCGCGAGGCGCAGCGTCGTATCGCCCGCACAGCGGGCAGGGATGAGAGGAGAAATCTCTGGATCTGATGGCTGACCTGAATCTGAAAAGTGAAGGGGACAGTAGCATGCCAGGAAACCGGCAGCACATGCCCAGGCGTATGGGGTGGTGTGCCGGGGGATCCGCGTGACATGGCGAAAGCTGGATTGCCTGAACCCCAATCTCCGGAAGGTGCAAATGAGCCGCCCGCCGGAAAGACGCCTGAAACCGGCGCCAGTCCCTGCGGCAGGATGTCCGAGCGCCTGCCGCAATCCTCTGGGAGCTGGAGCGATGCCCCATCCGGGCATTTAAGGAGATGAGTGGGGCGCCTAAATCACGCTAGAACGTACGACGCTGATGAACGCGGGATCGCCTAAGGGGCGCGAGCCCTATGGCGACAGAGTGCCCGTAGTAGTCGCAGGAGCAATGACCTGCCAGGGAGGCCGGGAGAGCCGGCCACAAGGCGAAGGGGCACAGGTGACAGACGATAAGGAACCGCGAGGTACGCGTAATGCAGAACGCCGAAACGGTGCTTGCCGTCCTCCGCGAGCGCGGCAGGAAGGGCCTGCCATGTGACGAGCTGTACCGGCAGTTGTTCAACAGGGAGCTGTACCTGCTGGCCTACGGGCGGATTTACGCCAACCAGCGCGCGATGACGCCGGGGGCCAGCGCAGAGACCGCGGACGGCATGTCCGAGGCGAAGATCGAGGCCATCATCGCGGCGATGCGTCACGAGCGCTACCGCTTCGCCCCGGCCCGGCGGGTGTTCATCCCGAAAAAGAACGGGAAACTGCGCCCGCTTGGGCTGCCGTCCTGGTCAGATAAGCTGGTCGGTGAGGTGGTGCGCCTCCTGCTGGAGGCATACTATGAGCCGCAGTTTTCTGACCGCTCGCACGGGTTCCGGAAAAGGCGCGGCTGTCACACCGCGGTGCGGGAGATAGAACGCACCTGGACCGGGACCGTGTGGTTCATCGAGGGAGACATCGCCGATTGTTTCGGATCTTTGGATCACGGAATAATGGTCAGGATCCTGGGCGAGAGAATCCGAGATAACCGGTTTCTTCGGCTGATCGCTAACATGCTCAAAGCCGGGTACCTAGAGGACTGGCAGTACCGCGAAACGCTGAGCGGCTGTCCGCAAGGCGGGGTGGTATCACCGGTCCTCTCGAATATCTACCTGCACAAGCTGGACGAGTTCGTAGAGCAGGTGCTCATACCGCAGTACACCCAGGGAAGCCACCGGAGAAAGAACCTCGAATATCAGAGGCTGAACGACCGGCGGCAGCTCGCGCGCAAACGCGGCGACCGGGCAGCAGCCCGGGAGGCGCTCAGGCAGATGCGCGGGATTCCTTGCGGTGATCCCATGGACCCCGGATACCGGCGGCTACGGTACTGCCGTTATGCCGACGACCACATCCTGGGGTTCACCGGGCCGAAGGCCGAAGCCGAGGAAATCAAGAACCAGCTGGCGGCATTCCTGCGCGGAGAACTCGCGCTGCAGCTGTCCGCCGAGAAGACGCTGATCACCCACGCCCGGACCCAGGCGGCGCGGTTCCTCGGCTACGAGATCACCGTCCAGCACGACGACAGCAAGATAACCGGCGGTCGCCGCATGCTCAACGGGACCATCGCGCTGCGCGTGCCGCTCGAGGTGATCACGGCCAAGTGCGCCCCCTACCGGCACCGGGGCAAACCCTGGCACCGGTCCCGGCTCGTCAACCTCGACGACTACGACATCGTCCGGGTCTACGGGGCCGAGTACCGGGGCGTCATCAACTACTACCTCCTCGCCGGGGACGTATGGCGCCTCCACGCACTGCGCTGGAACGCCGAGACGTCGATGCTGAAGACCCTGGCGGCCAAGCACAAGTCCACGGTGGCCAAGATGGCGGGCCGTTACAAGGCCAAGATCGAGACACCGCACGGGCTGCGGACGTGCTTCGAAGCCCGGGCCCACCGCGAGGGCAAGGAGGACCTGGTAGCACGGTTCGGCGGGATACCCCTGCACCCAGATAAGAACAGGGTCATCACCGACCCTGCCCCGGTCCTGGTGCCCACCCCCCGCAAGGAGCTGGTCTACCGGCTCCTTACGTGCAGGTGCGAACTGTGCGGGCAAGGCGCCACGGTGGCCGTCCACCAGGTCGCCAAGCTCGCCAGGCTCGGAGCACCAGGCCAAGGGCAACCCGCGTGGGCGGCTCTCATGACCAGAATGCGACGCAAGACCCTCGTGGTCTGCCAACCCTGCCACGAGGTCATCCACGCAACTCCCGTCACGCACGCGGCATAGTCACTGGAGAGCCCAGTGCGCTTAACGGCGCCCGCTGGGTTCGGAGGGAGGCTGCGCGGAAAAGGCCCGGATTCAGGATTCCCGAACCTAGGGACCTCGCCGCGCAGCCCACCCTGTCCACGAGCAGGTCTCCACCACGAGCATCTACCTGCACGCCGACATGTCCCAAAAGGAGCGGGCCATCGCACGCACCACACCTCCAGCCACCAAGCCCGGCCGCTATCGCGCCCCCGACCCGCTCCTGGCCTTCCTCGAAGGCCTGTGATTATGCCGACGTCTTCAGACCGCCACCCTGGCTGAGCAGGGGCTTCTCGGCGAGGTCGGCATAATCCGCAGGTCGGCATAATCGGCATAAATCGACTTATGCGGACATCCGCATAAATCGACGAAGGCCACCTACTCGACCACGACCAGCTCGAGGAGCTCCGCCTGCTCACCAACGCCGAGATGGACTCGGCCAGCCCGTTCGCACTGGTCCTGCTCGGCCAACCCACCCTGCGCCGACGCCTGAAGCTCGGCACCTTCGCTGCCCTCAGCCAGCAGTTCACGCTGCGCTACCAACTCGACGGCATGACCCTCGAGGAGACCACCGGCTACCTGCGCCACCACCTCACCCTCGCCGGCCGCTCCGACCCGCTGTTCAGCGACGACGCGGTCGCGCTCATTCACCAGCAAGCCCGCGGCATGCCCCGAGCGGTCAACAACCTCGCCATCCAGTCCCTGGTCGCCGCGTTCCTGGACGGCAAAGCCATCGTCGACGAGTCCAGCGCCCGCGCCGCCGTCACCGAGGTCACCAGCGACTGACCACCCAAGCCGAGACAAGCCCTCACCAACAGCATGCCCATGGTCCTGGCCATGGGCATCTTCACGTCCAACGACACCAACCTGATGTCATCAGCAAACGTGTCGCCGCCGTGATCATCCAGAGCGTCGCCTAACACCAGCCCACACTGTCGGGGAGGAACTCAACCATGCAGCATGAACTCCCAGGAAGCTTTTTTTTGCCGTCGGCGGTCACCACCTCGGCGCGCAGTAGGCTGTCGGCGGCAAAGCCGCAGGCGCGCGACAGCCACCCGATCCCCGCCCAGATGTAGCCGGCCGCCCCTGACCCTGGGCGAGGTGCCCGACAGGGGTGCCAGCCCGAACGGGGTGGCGGCGCTCATGCGGGCCCAGAAGCGGATGGCGTGTCGGGCTTCATGCAGCCCGCCAGCGGCGCGAGCCGAGCAGCAGGCAAGACAGTGCCACCGTCACCCGGCCAGCATCCAGACACCGGCAGCACGCGGATGAGCGGTACCCTCCCTCCTTGGGGAAAGTCCAAG
>DASUBN010000312.1:0-8289 GCA_035763245.1 Gammaproteobacteria bacterium
AGGGCGATGAACACCGCCCCATAGAAGGCGCGGCTCGGGCGGATGGATTTGTCCACACTTCACCTGTGAATCGAGGATGTGACAGGAAAAGGCTGGTACACGAGCACCCGCCATTCAAGGATTTCACAATTAAATCAGATACGAAGCTCAAGACCGTCTAGGGAACCAATCCCCATCGCGCGGGTCGTGGCTCGCCGCGGCCGCACGCTCCGCACCGCCTCGATTGCAGTGGTCATTGCTTGCGGAACCGGTGAATCCGGGACCGCTTTCGGGTACATACCCGAGTGCCTTCACGGCGGGCCGTCACGATACTCCAGCATGGGTAGAACCCCGCGTCACCCCGTCCCCGGAGGATCCGCTCCGCGCCCGCCGGCCCGTTATGTCTGTGCATCCATGAAGGTGATTCCCATGAACGGATTGCCCGCCAGACTCCTGCTCACCCTGATCGCCGCCGCCGCCCTGATCGGGGCGGAGGCCGCCACTCCCCCCAGCGGGACGCTCACCGATGCTTCCGGTCCCGTGACTTACAGCGCCGGGCCCTTTGCCCTCGACAACCCGACCCCAATACCCGAGGTGGACTCGGGGCCCGAATGCAACAATCCGCAGCAGCCCTGCGACGAGTTCTATCTCACGGTGACCCTGCCTGCCGGCTATGCGGCGGCGCATCCGGGCGAACAGCTCCGTTTCACCCAGAGTTGGACCGACAGCACCGGCACCGGTGAATCCGACTACGATCTCTATGTGTATCCGGGCACCGTCACCACCCTCGACGGCTCGAAGACCGCGCTCGCCGAATCCAACGGCAGCGCCAATCCGGAGGTCTGTTTCATACCGGTAGCCGACGGCACCCGGGCTTTCACGGTGATCTCCACGCCCTTCGTGTCCACCGGCGAAGTCATCCACGTGACCGTCGACCTGGTGCAGGGCCCGGCGAGCGGCGGCACCACGGGTTTCGGTCAGGCGACGCCGACAGCGCCAGGCGTGCCGCGCTACCAGAACTTCTTCCCGCCGGCGGGCTCCGCCGCCGACGGCAGCGCGGGCGAGTTCAGCATCGGCTTCGATCCCGAGAGCGGCAACGTCCTGACGCTGTCGGACCTCAACACCTTCCGGGTCACGCCGCCGGAGCTGCGCAATCCGCCGCTGCCCGCCGCCGGGCCCGCGCTCTGGACCGACGTCTCGCCCGGGATCATCAACGGCACGACCCTCGACCCGATCCTGTTCACGGACCAGGCCACCGGGCGGACGTTCGAGTCCATGCAGACCACAGGCGCGGAGGCGCTGTTCGGCTACAGCGACGACGACGGCGCGAGCTGGATCCAGGCTTCCGCCGCCCCGCCCAACGGCGGCGCGGACCATGAAACCGTGGGGGCGGGTCCCTATCCCGCGCTCTTGCCCGCGCCCAATCCGCTCTATCCCAACGCCGTGTACTACTGCTCCCAGGACGTGGTGGGGCCCGCCATGTGCCAGCGCAGCGACGACGGCGGCGCAAGCTTCGGTCCGGGCCTACCCATCTATTTCGGTAACGGCGTCACCGCCTGCGGCGGCCTGCACGGCCACGTGAAGGTGGGGCCGGACGGCGCGGTATACGTGCCGGCGGCCCAGTGCGGCACCCTGCAGGGCGGATCCGTGAGCCTGGACGCTGGCAACACCTGGAGCAACTTCACGGTCCCGGGCAGCCAGTCCTTCACCAGCGGCGGCTCCACGGATCCCTCCATCGCCATCGGTCAGGACGACACCGCGTATTACTGCTACGTGGACGGCGCGGGCGCCGAACACCACGTGCACGTGGCGGTAAGCCATGACCACGGCGCCAGCTGGACGGACGACGCTGACATCGGCGCCCCGGTCGGCGTGGTCATGGCGGTGTTCCCGGAAGCGGTAGCCGGTTCTCCCGGCCGGGCGGCTTGCGGCTTCCTCGGCAGCGACGTGGCCGGCGACCACGAGTCGCCGTCCTATCCCGGGATCTGGTACCTGTTCATCGCCACCACCTACGACGGCGGCCAGACCTGGGTGACGGTGAACGCCACGCCCAACGACCCGGTGCAGGGCGCCGGCGGCATCTGGAACAGCGGCGGCGGCCAACAGAACCGCAACCTCCTGGACTTCAACGAGACCACGATGGACAGCCGCGGCCGGGTGCTGTTCGGCTACGACGACGGTTGCGTGAGCGCCGCTTGCCTCGCCGATCCCACCAAGAACGACTTCACAGCTTACGAACGGGTGGCGCGCCAGACCGGCGGCAAGACCCTGCTCGCCCAGTTCGATCCCGTGGAACCCGCGGCGCCCCAAGCTCCGTATCTGCAGGGCACCCGCAGCGCCACCCAAGCGGTACTGAACTGGACTCCACCGGACAACGGCGGTGCCGCGATCACCGCCTATGAGATCCTGCGCGGCACCGCTTCCGGCGGCGAGAAGAAGCTCGCCACGGTGCTCGGCAGCAAGACCAGCTACACCGACGCCAGGACGAAGTCAGGCACCGCGCAGTACTTCTATGAAGTGGAGGCGATCAACGCCCAGGGCACTGGTCCGGCGAGCAACGAACTCGCCCTGGCCGTGGCGGCACCGCCGCCCAGCCCCTGCAACCCGCCGGGCCCGACGCTGCTGACGGACGCCGCCGGCGACAGCCTCACGGGCACGCCGGGGACCGACCTCCTGTCCTTCCAGCTGGCCCAGCCCTACGCCGCGGACGGCGACATCAAGCTGCGCTTCCAGCTCAACACCGACCCCGGCCAGGCCAACCAGCCGCCGGACTCCTACTGGTACGTGTCCTTCAAGGAACCGGACGGCGACGTGCACGGGGTGCGCATGGTTTATCCCGTGGGCGCCCTGGCGCCCGCGTTCGAGTCCTACATCGCCGCGCCCAACAGCAGCGGCATCATAGACGGGCGCTTCGTGCAGAGCGGCAGCGAGAAGCCGGCGGATCCTTCGAGCTTCTACGATTTCTCCAACGGCCGCATCGTCATCGCCGTGCCGCTCACCGATCTCGGCCTCGCCCCGGGCGGGATCATCGGCGGCTTCAACGCCGCGGCGGTGCAGTCGGTGAACACGCCCGCAGGCGGCGTCGCCGAAACCGCGGACGAGATGCCCGACGGGCTCGGTTATCAGGGGAGTTACACGGTGAACGCCAACACGGCCTGCACGCCGCAAAAATAGCCCACCCGACAGAAGCAGGGCCGCGAGTGCCGCAGAGCGGCACAGGGTGGATTATGAATTTTTTGTGACAGTGCGCGCGTAAATTGCGCCGGACAAAACCCGTCATGACATCACAGTCGAGGCGGCTTGCCTACCCTCCCCCCGCGGGAGGTGGAAGATCCTCGGTTCATCCGCCCTGCTGAAGCGCGGTCCTGCGCAAAGCCGCCGCGGCGCGACGGCTCTCGGCTTTTGGGTCACACGTCCAGGTTCGCGACTTCGAGGGCGTTCTTCTCGATGAACTCGCGCCGCGGCTCCACCTGGTCTCCCATGAGGGTGGTGAACACGTCGTCGGCGCTGCGCGCGTCGTCGACCTTCACCTTGAGCAGGCGCCGGGTCTCCATGTTCATGGTGGTCTCCCAGAGCTGCTCCGGGTTCATCTCGCCCAGGCCCTTGTAACGCTGGATCGCCTGGCCGCGCTTGGCCTCGTCCAGCAGCCACTGCATCGCCTGCTTGAAGCTCGTGACTTCCTGGCTGCGGTCGGCGCGGTTCACCACGGCGCCCTCGCCCATCAGGCCCGCGAGCTGCTCGGCCAGGGCTGCGATGCCCTTGTACTCGCCGGAGGCGAAGAACTCCCGGTGCATGAGCTTGTCGGTGGTGAGGCCGTGGTGGGTGCGGGCGATCTTGAAGCTCGGCGCCTCGCGGGCGGTATCCTTGTGCAGGCTCACGGCGTAGCGGGTGCCGCCGCCGTCGTCCGCGTTGAGCCGCTCCTCCAGCTGTTTGGCCCACTTGGTCAGGCCCGCCGCGTCGGCGAAGGCCTCCGGCGTCAACACCGGCATGTAGACGAGCTTCTCCAGCACCCGCGCGTCATAGCGGCGCGCCCAGCGCCGCGCCATGGCCATCACTTCCATGTACTTGGCGGCGAGCGCCTCGAGTGCGGTGCCGCGCAGGGCCTTGGCGCCGGCCTTGGGGATCAGGCTCGAATCCTCGAGCGCCGACTTCAGCAGCATGCCGTCCAGTTCCGCGTCGTCCTTCACGTACTGCTCGCTCTTGCCGCGCTTCACCTTGTAGAGCGGCGGTTGGGCGATGTAGACGTGCCCCCGGGCCAGGAGCTCCGGCATCTGCCGGTAGAAGAAGGTGAGCAGCAGCGTACGGATGTGGGAGCCGTCCACGTCCGCGTCGGTCATGATGATGATGCGGTGGTAACGCAGCTTATCGGGATTGAACTCCTCCTTGCCGATGCCGCAGCCCAAGGCGGTGATGAGCGTGCCCACCTCCTGCGAGGAGAGCATCTTGTCGAAGCGCGCCTTCTCGACGTTGAGGATCTTGCCCTTGAGCGGCAGGATCGCCTGGTATTTGCGGTCGCGGCCCTGCTTGGCGGAACCGCCTGCGGAGTCGCCCTCGACGATGAAGATCTCGCACAGGCTCGCGTCCTTCTCCTGGCAGTCAGCGAGCTTGCCGGGCAGGCCCGCGATGTCCAGCGCACCCTTGCGGCGGGTCATCTCGCGGGCCTTGCGCGCCGCCTCGCGGGCGCGGGCCGCATCGATGATCTTGGCCACGATGATCTTGGCTTCCGCCGGTTTCTCCAGGAGGAACTCCTGGAACTTCTCCGCCATGAGCGATTCGACTACCGACTTCACCTCGGAGGAGACCAGCTTGTCCTTGGTCTGGGAGGAGAACTTGGGGTCCGGCAGCTTCACGGAGACGATCGCGGTGAGCCCCTCGCGGGCGTCGTCGCCGGTCATGGGTATCTTCTCTTTCTTGAACTGCGGCGACTGCTCGATGAAGCTGTTCAGCGTGCGCGTCAGCGCCGCACGGAAGCCGGCCAGGTGCGTGCCGCCGTCCCGCTGCGGGATGTTGTTGGTGAAACAGTAGACGGTCTCCTGATAGGAGTCGTTCCACTGCAGCGCGATCTCCACCGCCATCTTCTGCTTCTCCGCCAGGAAGCGGAACACGGTGGGGTTGAGCGCCTGCTTGTTGCGGTTCAAGTGCTCCACGAAGGCCTTGATGCCGCCCTCGTACTGGAAGGTCTGGTGGCTGTCGTCCCGCTGGTCGTGCAGCAGGATGCGCACGCCGGAGTTCAGGAAGGAGAGCTCGCGCAGGCGACGCTCCAGCACGTCGGCGCTGAACTGGATGTGGGTGAAGACCTGGGCGCTGGGCTTGAAGCGGATCTCGGTGCCGGTGCCCTCGGCCTTGCCGATCTCCTTCAGGGGATAGAGCGGCGCGCCGTCCTGGTACTCCTGCTGGTAGAGCTTGCCGTCGCGGCGGATGAGGAGGTTCAGGTGCTCGGACAGGGCGTTCACCACGGACACGCCCACGCCGTGCAGGCCGCCGGAGACCTTGTAGGAGTTGTCGTCGAACTTACCGCCGGCATGCAGCACGGTCATGATGACCTCGGCTGCGGACCGGCCCTCCTCCTTGTGCATATCAACCGGGATGCCGCGCCCGTTATCTTTCACGGAGATAGACTCATCTTCGTGAATGATGACCTCTATTTCGCTGCAGTAGCCAGCAAGTGCCTCGTCGATGGAGTTATCCACCACCTCGAAGACCATGTGGTGCAGGCCTGTGCCGTCATCGGTATCGCCGATGTACATCCCGGGGCGCTTGCGCACCGCGTCGAGGCCTTTCAGGACTTTGATGTTGGTGGAGTCGTAGCGCTTGGAATCGGCCATGGGAGGGGTCTTTTCTTGTGGATTATCATTATACCAATTTGGCGATTTTGCCGTGTTCCACGTGGAACCTTCTGGCCTCCTTCCAGGCCGGCAAGCGGCCCTGCTCCACGCTGGTGAGGAAGGTCTGGGCCTGGCTCTCTTCCACCAGTTCCAGGAACCGCCCCAGATGTCCGACGTCCAGTTCTGCGGCCAGATCGTCCAGGAGCAGCAGGCACTGCCGGCCGGTGGCCTGATGCAGATAGGCGGCCTGGGCCAGGAGCAGGGCCCCGGCCAGGACCTTCTGCTGACCCCGGGACACCTGTTGCTGGGCCGGGAGTCCGCCGATCTCGATGGCTACTTCCGCCCGATGGGGTCCGGAGCGGGTGGAGCCCTGTTCCCGGTCCAGGGTGCGGGTCCCCTCCAGGGCGTCCTCCAGGCTCTTCCCCTCCCCCCAACCCCGTAGGTATCTGAACCGCAGATCCAGGCCGCCCAGGAGACGGCTGGCCCAAGCCAGGGCCACGGGTTCCAGCTGGGCGAGATAGGCGCGGCGGCTCTGGTCCAGCAGGAGACCGGCACTCACCAGTTCCGGCTCCCAGGTCTTAAGCATGGCTTCCGCGGCCCGCTGGCGCAGCAAGGTATTGCGCTGCTTCAAGGCCCGCTGGTAGCGGCGCCAGGCTGCCAGGAAGCCTTGTTCCACGTGGAACACTCCCCAGTCCAGGAACTGGCGGCGGTGCCGGGGACCCCCTTCGATGAGCTGATGGGCGCTGGCATCCAGCAGCTGTACCGGCAACCTCTCTGCCAGCTGAGCGAGGCCCTGGGCGGGGGCTCCGCCTACCCGGGCTTCCAGGCCCGCGGGGCCCCGGGCGATGCCCAGGGGCACGGTGCCCGCCCCGTCCACGGCCAGGCCGGTGAGGAGGAAACCCTCCGCCCCGTGGCGGACCAGGTTCTCGGCTTTGCTGGTGCGGAAGGAGCGGCCCCGGCTCAGGAAGAACAGGGCCTCCAGCAAGCTCGTCTTGCCGGAGGCGTTGTCACCGTGGATGAGGTTGGCGCGGGGAGAGAGGTCTAAATCGACTGACTCGAAACAGCGGAAGTCCCGCAGGGTTAAGCGGGATAGAGCCATGGCTCACAGCCGCATGGGCATCACGACGTAGCGGCAGGTCTCGTTGTCGGGGTGGCGGATGAGGCAGCTGCTGTTGGAGTCGGTCAGGGTGATGCGGACCTGTTCCGTGTGGAGCGCGCTCAAGGCATCCATGAGGTAGGACACGTTGAAGCCGATCTCGAGTTCGGCGCCCTTGTACTGGACCTCCACCTCGTCCTCCGCCTCTTCCTGCTCCGGATTATGGGCCATGACCTTGAGGCGGTTGGGGGCAAGCTGCAGACGCACACCCCGGTATTTCTCGTTGGAGAGGATGGCCGTCCTTCCCAAGGCATCCCGCAACACCTGGCGGTCCGCCACGATGTCCTTGTCCCCGCCCTTGGGCACCACCCGCTCGTAGTCCGGGAAACGCCCGTCGATGAGCTTGGAGGTGAAACGCAGGCCGGGCAGCTCCACGCGGATGTGATTGGTGCCGAGCGACAGCTTCGCGGGCTCCTCCCCGTCCGTGAGCAGGCGCTGCAGTTCCAGCACGCCCTTGCGGGGCACGATCACCTGCTGGGCCGGCAGGTCCGCCACGTCCGCGTCCAGGTCGCACATGGCGAGCCGGTGACCGTCGGTGGCCACCGCACGGACGCGCTTGGCCGAGAGTTCGAACAGGAGGCCGTTCAGGTAGTAGCGCACATCCTGTTGGGCCATGGAGAAATGGGTCTGCTCGATGAGCTCCCGCAATTTCTTCTGGGGCAGGTTCACGCTGCGCTGGGTCTTGATGTCCTCCACCGCCGGGAACTCCGCCGCCGGCAACGTAGCCAGGGTGAAACGGCTGCGGCCCGAGCGCAGCGTCACCCGCTCCCGCTCCAGGCTGAAGGAGATCTTCGCGCCCTCCGGCAGCGAGCGGCAGATGTCCAGGAGCTTGCGGGCCGGCACCGTGACCTCGCCCTTCTCCTTCGCCTCTACTTCCGTCTGGGCTACGAGCTCCACTTCGAGATCCGTGGCGGTGACCGCGAGGGTCTTGTCGCTCACCGTGAGCAACAGGTTGGCGAGGATGGGCATGGTCTGGCGGCGCTCCACTACACCCACCACCGCTTGCACCGGTTTGAGCAGAGTGTCCCGCAGCGTCTCGAACTTCATTTATCCACCTGCTTTCTTTAATCTGTTTGAGTAGATAGAAAACAAATACCGTAGCAATAAAGGCAAACCCCACCTGGGGATAAGCCTGTAAATCCTTTAATTTTCAAACACCTGCAAAGAAAGCAGGTCTGTTAACTGACCGCCGGTCACCCCTGGCCAGGCTGTGGGTCGATTGTGGATAAGCCTGGCCGCGATTTTACCCACAAATTACCCACAAGCGCCTAACTGGTTAAGGTGCGCAGCAGTGCCGCGTAGTCCTCGTTCAACTTGCTGTCCTCGCCA
>DASUBN010000313.1:0-2948 GCA_035763245.1 Gammaproteobacteria bacterium
CGGCGCAGGTGATCGAAGGCGCCCGGCGCGCCATGCGGGTCGCCCAGATACGCGAGGTGGATCGACTCGAGGTGAACCTGGCCTTCCTCGCCACGGTGGGCTCCACCAGCCCCTACGTGGGCCTGTTCGGCACGGTGTGGGGCATCATGAACGCATTCCATTCCCTCGGTAACGTACAGCATGCCACCATCTCCATGGTGGCGCCGGGCATCTCGGAAGCCTTGATCGCGACCGCCATGGGCCTGTTCGCTGCGATACCGGCGGTGGTGGCCTACAACCGCTACGCCAACCATGTGGAGCGCCTGGAAACCCGCTTCGACAGCTTCTTGGAGGAATTCTCCACCATCCTGCAGCGGCACGTGGGCGCGCGCGGCGGCAACGGGCACGGGTGAGCGGATGGCCGGCAAGCACAAGAAGCGGCGCATGATGGGTGAAATCAACGTCGTGCCCTACATCGACGTGATGCTGGTGTTGCTCGTAATCTTCATGATCACCACACCCTTGCTGTCGGAAGGCGTGAAGGTGGACCTGCCCTCCGCCAATGCCAAGCCACTCGATCTCAAGTCCGACGAGACTCCGGTGATCCTCACGGTCAATGTCGCCGGGCAGTACTTCCTCAACATCGGCGGCCACACGGACCGGCCGCTCGATTCCAGCGTGGTGGTGGCGCGAGTGGCGGCGGTGCTCAAGCTCAACCCGGGCGTGCACGTAGTGGTGCGTGGTGACAAGAACGCCCGCTACGAACAGGTGCTGGACGGCATGGTGCTGTTGCAGGCGGCCGGGGCCCCCAGCGTGGGCATGGAGACCGAGCCCAACGGCGCACCCGTCGTGCGGATGCCGGTCAAGTGATTATGCAGACTGACCAGCATAAATACGTTCCTTGGGCCTATTCGGTGGCGCTGCACGCCTGCCTCGTGCTGCTCTTGGTGCTGAGTTTCCATTGGACCAGTTCCGATATCGCGAGCCTGGGCGGCCATAACCCCGAGTCTGAGGTCAAGGCCACGGTGGTGGACCAGGGCCTCATCGACCAGCAACTCGCCATGCTGAAGGCCCAGCAGGAAAAGAAGAAGCAGGAGAAGCAGCAGCTGGAGCAGAGCATCACCGACCTGAAACAGCAGCAGGCCTCGAACCAGCAGAAGCTCAACCAGCAACTCGCCGACATGCAGAAGCAGGCCCAGGACGAGCAGGACAAGCTCGCCAAGTTGAAGGCGGAAGACCAGGCGCTGAGTCAGAAACGGAAGACTGCGGATACCGCTGCGCGCCGGCGCCAGCTGCAGGATGAGATCGCCAGCGAAGAGCGCGCCAGGGATGCGCGCCTGGCATCCCTCAATCAACGTTATGTCGCTCTGATCAAGCAGAAGGTCCAGAACAACTGGACCCAGCCGCCCACCACCCCCGACAACCTCAAATGCACCGTGTTGGTGACCCAGGTGCCCGGAGGCACCGTGACCAACGTGCAGGTCCCCTCGTGCAACGGTGATGACGCCGTTGTACAATCCATCATCACGGCTGTATATCGCGCCTCACCGCTACCGGCACCGCCTGATCCTTCATTGTTCGACCGCAACATCAATTTCACTTTCGACAACAAGCACTAAGAAATCGAAGCCAATGCTGCGCAAGCTCACATATTCCTGTCTCGCGCTCGTGCTGTTGATGTTACCGGTGGCCGGGCCGCGGGCAACGCTTGAGATCGAGATCACGAGCGGCGTGAACACCGCTTCGCCTATCGCCATCGTGCCCTTCGTCTGGCAGGGGCAGGGAGCTGCGCCGGCGACCGACGTGGCGGAGGTGGTCGGTGCGGATTTAACCCGTAGCGGACGCTTCAAGGCCATCGCCGCCAAGGACATGCTAGAGAAGCCCACCCAGGCTTCCGCCATCAATTTCGACAACTGGAAGGTGATCGGCGTCAACAACCTGGTGATCGGCCGCATCAAAGTGACGCCCGGCGGCGGCTACGCCGTGGAGTACCAGCTCTTCAACGTCTATACCCATCAGCAGCTCATGGGGTACAGCGTCGCCACCACGGCCGAGCGGCTGCGCTACACGGCGCACTTCATCAGCGACAGCATCTACCAGAAGCTTACCGGGCAGCGAGGGGCCTTCACCACACGCATCGCCTACGTGGAGGTCGGTCGCGGTGGTTCTTATTCCCTGATCGTGGCGGACGCGGACGGTTTCGGCGCCCAGCCCATCATGCAGTCGCCGCACCAGCCCATCATGTCCCCGTCCTGGTCTCCGGACGGCCGGCGGATAGCCTATGTCTCCTTCGAGAGCGGTTATCCGGCTGTCTACATCCAGGACCTCGGTACAGGCCGGCGTGAGATGGTCTCGCAACGCGCCGGTCTGAACGGCGCACCGGCCTTCTCGCCGGACGACAAGTCTCTGGCCCTGACTCTCTCCAGTTCACCGGGTAATCCCGACATCTACGTGATGACCCTCGCCACCAAACAGCTCAGGCGCATCACGACTTCCGACGCCATCGATACCGAGCCCGTCTGGTCGCCGGACGGCCAGAGCCTGTATTTCACCTCCGACCGAGGCGGCACGCCGCAGATCTACAAGGTCAGCGCCCAGGGCGGCGAGCCCCAGCGGATCACCTTCGACGGCAACTACAATGCGGATTCCCAGGTGGCCCCGGACGGGAAGTCCATCACCTTCGTGCATCGGGAGGACGGCAACCTGCACATCGCCGTCATGGACCTGGCGAGCGGGACCCTCCAGACCATCACCGACGGCGAACTGGACAAGTCTCCGAGCTTCGCCCCCAACGGCAGCATGATCATCTATGCGGCCACCTCCAAGAACCAGGGCGTGTTGGAAGAGGTCTCGGTGGACGGCCAGGTCCACGAGCGCCTCTCCGAGCGCCAGACTGGAGTGGACGTGCGTGCCCCTGTCTGGGGGCCTTTCCTGGCCAGCGGGCAGTGACCCGGGCGGCCACAATGGTT
>DASUBN010000314.1:0-5590 GCA_035763245.1 Gammaproteobacteria bacterium
GAACCACGAAAGAAAGAAGAGCTGAGGCCCTATTTCTTCTTCGCCAGGTTTGCCCTGGCCTGATCCAGGTCTTGGCAGAGCTGCTCGCCCGCATCCAGGACGCGCGGCGTGGCACGGGAGATGGTGTCGTCGTCCATGGCATAGAGGTTGCCGGCGCGCACCGCCGAGAGCTGCGGCCATTTCTGCCAGAGCTTGAAGCGCTCCGCCACGTCCCCTTCCCCATTGCCGGTGACGATGGCCTCGGGATCCCGGGCCAGCACCGCTTCCAGGCCCACCACCGGCGCGAGTTCGGTGAGATCCGCGAAGATGTTCCGCCCACTGCAGATAGCCATGAGCCGGCTGATACTCTGGGCACCACCCACGGTATAGAGCGGTTCGGCGCTGACCTCGTAGAACACCCGGATGGGCGTCTCGTGAGCGTATCGCGCCTTGAAAGCAGCGAGCCGTGCAAGGAACGCGTCCGCCGCTTGCTTCGCCGCCGCCTCACGGCCTGTGGCCTCCCCGAGAGTCTCCATGTTGGTGGCGATGTCGGTGATGTCGTGGGTGCCGAGGGCGAGCACCGGCAGACCCAGGCTGCGCAGCTTCTTCATGAGCGCCTGGGGCGTGCCCCCCTGCCAGGCCAGCACCAGATCGGGCTTCAGGGCCACCACCTTCTCCAGGTCCACATGGAAGCCGTCGCCTATGCGCGGCACCTTCCTGGCCGCTTCCGGGTAGTTGCTGTACTCGATGGTGCCCACCAGGGTGTCGCCGGCGCCGATATCGAACAGGAGTTCGGAAAAATCCGGCGACAGGTTCACGATGCGCTTCGCGGGAGCCGCCAGCGTCACCGTGACGCCGTCCGCGCCTTTCAGCTGCGTTGCCGCGGAAGTGGCGAACGGAATCAGGGAGCAGAAAACGAAGAGAGAGAACGCAGGGAGTTTCTTTACCATGCCCATCCAAACAATGTAACCAGACCGTAGATGACCATCCAGATGATGAGCGTGCGGCGCACCAGACCCAAGGCCGACTTGAGCCGGGCGATGCCCGCCTCCTGGCCGGCGCCGGCCCGCAGTGCGCCCAGGCCCGTGCACAGGAGCACGTCGTTGCTCACCTGGAAGAAGCGCAGGCTGCAGGTGCTGTAGTAGCTCTTGAGGTCCGACACCGCGTCCTCGAAGCTGCCGGCGAGCGCATAGCCCACGGCGGTGAGGTGGGCCGGGACCCAGGCGAGCACGCCGTGCAGACGGCCCGCCGCGGTGCGGAACTCCTCGCTGCGCCCCGCCTGGGGCTCGCGCCGCAGGAGGTCCGCGGCGCGATAGAGCAGGGCCCCGGCGGGGCCGAGCAGTGCGAACCAGAAGAGCACGCCGAACTGGCGCTCGTTGGCCTCCATGAGCACCGCCTGGGTCACGGCCTCGGTGCGCTCCGCCGCCGCAGGCGGGACGGGACCGTGCAGCAGCACCCCGGCCAGGATGTTCGCCTTCGCCTCATCACCCGCCTGGACGGCGTCCATGTAGGCCTCGGTCTGGTCGTGCAGGTCCATGGGTCCGAAGCAGAACATGAGCACCACCACCGCGAAGACGAAACCCAGCACCGACCAGAGGTGCGTGAGGGTGTCGCCCAGGAACAGCGCGATGATCGCCGGGATCAGGGCAATGAGCAGCACGCCGGAGGTGGCACGGATGGCATCGGCGCTACGGGCGAGCGGCAGGAAGGCTTCCGCGTAGGCGTGGAACCAGCGCGGCGCGCGCACCGGTTCCAGGTGACGCAGCAGGAAGTCGAGCACAAGCGCGATGAGCGCGGCCAGGAAACTCATGGCTGACTAGTAGACCCGGGGGCGGGCCGGCTTGCAAGTGCGTCCCGGTAGCGGGCCCAGTCGAACGCGGGGCCGGGGTCGGTCTTGCGGCCCGGCGCCACGTCGCTGTGGCCCACGATGCGCGCCGGGGTGATGCCGGGGTAGGCCTGCATGAGCGCGGCGCTCACTTCCGCGAGCCGCGCGTACTGCGCCGGGGTGTAGGCGATCTCGTCGCCACCCTCGAGTTCGACGCCGATGGAAAAATCGTTGCAAGCCTCGCGCCCCTGGTAGCGGGAGACGCCCGCGTGCCAGGCGCGCTCGTGGAAGGGCACGAACTGCAGGAGCTCGCCGTCACGGCGGATGAGGAGGTGGGCGGAGACCTTGAGGTCCGCCACTTGTGCGAAATAGGGATGGGCGTCCTTCGGCAGCCGCCCCAAGAACAGGTGCTCGATCCAGGGCCCGCCGAATTCCCCGGGTGGCAGGCTGATGCCGTGGATCACCAGCAGTTGCACCGCGGCGCCGGCTGGTCGCGCATCGCGGTGCGGCGAAGGCACCTGGCGCGCGCCCCGCATCAGCCCCATGGACATGTCCACCGTGAATGCCATGGACCGATTTTCCCACACCGGAAGCAAATGTTGCGACGTCGGGTTAAACTCTGCTTCTCCCTTTCTCCGGATGGCCCCATGGCCCAGGCCCGCGCACCCAAGCTGCAGGACATGCTCACCGGGCTCATCGGCGCGCCGAGCGTCAGCAGCGTCAGCCCGCAATATGACATGAGCAACCGCCCCGCCGCCGAACGCATCGCCGGCTGGTTGGAGAGCATCGGCTGTCAAGTGGAACTGCAGGAGATCCCCGGGCACCCGGGCAAGCTCAACGTGATCGGCACCTTGGGCCGCGGCCCCGGCGGTCTCGTGCTCGCCGGTCACATGGACACGGTACCCTACGACGAGACCGGCTGGGATTCCGATCCCTTCACGCTCACGGAGCGGGACGGCAAATACTTCGGCCTCGGCATCAGCGACATGAAGGGCTTCATCGGCCTCGCCATCGAGGCTGCCTCCCGCCACCGCGCCGCCGACCTCGCCCAGCCGCTCATCGTGCTCGCCACCGCGGACGAGGAGAGCAGCATGTCCGGCGGCCGGGCGCTGGCTGCCGCCGGCCGGCCCAAGGCCCGCTACGCGGTGATCGGCGAGCCGACGCTGCTCAGGCCCGTGCGCATGCACAAGGGCATCCTCATGGAGGCGGTGAAGCTCATCGGCCACTCGGGGCACTCCAGCGACCCCGGTCTCGGCAAGAATGCCCTCGAGGGCATGCACAAGGCCATCGCCGCCCTGCTCACCTATCGCGACGACATCCAGCGGCGGCACCGGGACCCGCACTTCAAGATCCCGCACCCGACCATGAACCTGGGCCACATCCGCGGCGGCGACAACCCGAACCGCATCTGTCCCGAGTGCGAGCTGCACTTCGACATCCGCACCCTGCCCGGCATGAGGAGCGAGAAGGTGCGGGCCGAGATCCGCGAGCGCCTGGAACACGCCCTCAAGGGCACGGGGCTCGAACTGCAGTGCCGCAGCCTCTTCGCCGGCACCGATCCCCTGGAGACGCCGGGCACCTCCGAGCTCGTGAAGTACACCGAGAAGCTCACAGGCCACAAGGCGGAAGCTGTGGCCTTCGGCACCGAGGGACCCTTCCTGCAGGCCCTGGGGATGCAGACCGTGATCATGGGCCCGGGCGACATCAACGTGGCCCACCAGCCCAACGAACACCTGCCGCTCGTCATGCTGCAGCCCACCCTCGACCTGCTCGAGAACCTGATCCAGCGCTTCTGCGTGGCGGAGACCTCCGCCGCCCACGGCTGACCTCCCAGCTCCCACCGGGCATGAGCGCGAACGACGCCTTCATACGCCGCGACCTCAAGGTGCTGTGGCATCCCTGCACCCAGATGAAAGACCACGAGTCCCTGCCGCTCGTGCCCATCCGCCGCGGCCAGGGGGTGTGGCTGGAGGACTTCGAGGGACGGCGCTATCTCGACGCCATCAGCTCTTGGTGGGTGAACCTCTTCGGCCACGCCAACCCCCGCATCAACGCGGCGCTGACCCAGCAGCTGGAAGAACTGGAGCACGTGATCCTGGCGGGTTTCAGCCACCCAGCGGTGGTGGAGCTCTCGGAACGGCTGGTGGAACTCACGCCGCCCGGCCTCGACCGCTGCTTCTACGCCGACAACGGATCCTCCGCCGTGGAAGTGGCGGTGAAAATGAGCTTCCACTATTGGAAGAACCTCGGGAAGACGAAGAAGACCCGCTTCATTACCCTCTCCAACAGCTACCACGGCGAGACCCTGGGTGCGCTCGCGGTGGGCAACGTGGAGCTTTATAAGGAGACCTACCAGCCCCTGCTCATGGACGTGATCACGGTGCCCAGCCCCGATTGCTATCACCGGGAAGCGGGCGAGGGCTGGGAAGCGCACACGCGGAAGATGTTCGTGCACATGGAACGGACGCTCGAACGGAACCATGAAGAAGTGGCAGCCGTGATCCTGGAGCCCCTGGTGCAATGCGCCGGCACCATGCGCATGTACCACCCCATCTATCTCAAGCTCCTGCGGGAAGCCTGCGACCGCCATGGCGTGCATCTCATCGCCGACGAGATCGCCGTAGGCTTCGGCCGTACCGGCACCCTATTCGCTTCCGAACAAGCGGAAATCACTCCGGACTTCATGTGCCTCTCCAAAGGCCTCACGGGAGGTTATCTGCCCTTGAGCGTGGTCCTGACCCGGGAGGCGGTCTACCAAGCCTTCTACGACGATTACACGACCCTGCGCGCCTTCCTGCATTCCCACAGCTACACGGGCAACGCCCTGGGCTGCCGGGCGGCTCTCGCGACCCTGGACATCTTCCAGCAGGACGACGTGATCCGCGCCAACCAAGCCCTCTCGGCCCGCATGGCGAAGGCCGCTGCGCCTCTGGCTGACCACCCCCACGTGGCGGAGGTGCGTCAACACGGCATGATTCTCGCTATCGAGATGGTGCAGAACAAGAAGACGAAGGAGGCCTATCCCTGGCAGGAGCGGCGCGGGCTCAAGATCTACCGCCATGGCCTGAAGCGCGGCGTGCTGCTCAGGCCCGTGGGCAACGTGGTGTACTTCATGCCGCCCTACGTCATCACGCCGGAGGAGATCGACTTCATGGCTCAGGTGGCGGCGGAAGGTATCGATCTCGCCACGGCTTCATAGCTATGCGTACGCCCCGCGTCTTCCACTCTTCATCTCTCAAGGGCAAGGACCGTGTGGCCCTGGACCCCGGCGCCGCCAAGCACCTCTCCACGGTGCTACGCCTGAAGCCTGGCGCGGCGCTCACCCTCTTCGACGGTTCCGGCTTCGAGTTCGAGGCCAGGCTCGACCAGGCGGACAAGAAGCAAATGTGGGTGACGCTCACCGGCATGCACGGCCCCGCTGTGGAATCCCCCCTGCACGTGACCCTCGTCCAAGGAGTCTCACGGGGCGAGCGCATGGACTACACCGTGCAGAAGGCGGTGGAACTCGGCATCGGCGCCATCCTGCCGGTGCTCACGGAGCGCAGCGTTGTGAAGCTCGACAAGGACAACGGCGCCAGGAAGCGGGAGCACTGGCAGGGCGTCGTGATCGGCGCCTGCGAGCAGTCCGGCCGGGTGCGGGTGCCGGAGGTACAGCCGCCGCTGCCGCTGGCGAACTTCCTGGCGGACCTGCCCCAAGCCGGGCTCAAGCTGCTCCTGGATCCGCTGGCTAGCAACGCCGCCAACGACCTGTCCAAACCATCTGATGGGCGCGTGTTGCTCCTGGTG
>DASUBN010000315.1:0-3699 GCA_035763245.1 Gammaproteobacteria bacterium
GCCTTGACGTTGACGCAGTCGGCGGGCACGCCCAAGTCCGCGGCGATGTTGGCGCGCATGGCTCCGATATGGGGCGCGAGCTTCGGCGCCTCGGCGATGACCGTGGCGTCCACCTGCAGGGGCTTCAAATCGCGGCGCGCCAGGAGCTTCAGGACTTCCTTGAGCAACAGGCGGCTGTCGACGCCGCGCCAGAGTTCGTTCGTGTCCGGGAAATGCCGGCCGATGTCGCCGAGCGCGGCGGCACCCAGGAGCGCGTCGCAGATGGCGTGCAGCAGCACGTCGCCGTCGGAATGGGCGCGGATGCCCTGCTCGTGGGGGATGCGCACACCGCCCAGCATCACGTGATCGCCGGGAGCGAAGGCGTGCACGTCGTAGCCGTGGCCTATCCTCATGGCCCTTCACTCGCGCGATGAGCGAGGATGGCCTCGGCCAGGGCCACATCGTCCGGACGGGTGATCTTGATGTTGTCGCTGCGTCCCTCCAGCACCCGCACCTCGTGCTTCTGGCGCTCCATGGCGGAGGCCTCGTCCGTGGGCGGATCGCCGGAACGGATCGCCGCCTCCAGCGCTTCCATCAGCAGCCGGTACCGGAACATCTGGGGCGTGAAGGCGCGCCAGACGTCGCCCCGATCCAGGGTGGCGGTCACCTGCTGCTGGTCGTTCACCCGCTTCAGGGTGTCGGGCACGCGGCGGGCGAGGATGCCGCCCACAGGATCGGCGCCCAGCGTCTGGATCAGCAGCGACAGATCGCGGGGATGCAGGCAGGGACGCGCCGCGTCGTGCACCAGCACCCAGTCATCCGGCTTGAGTTCGTCCCTGAGGCTGATGAGGGCGTTGAGCACCGAATGGGCGCGCGTCTCGCCGCCGGTGGCGATACGCACCGGTTTCTCGCGCGGGCCGAGCAGGTAGCGCTGCCAGTAGGGATCGTCCCCCGCCACCGCCACGGTGACGCCGGCCACGTGCGGATCGGCCTCGAGGATGCCGAGCACGTGCTCGATGACGGTGTGGCCGGCGAGCGCGAGATACTGCTTGGGGATGGGACTTCCCATGCGCGCCCCGCTGCCGGCGGCGGGGATCACCGCCCAGTAACGCACCATGCCGCGCTCCTTCAGGGTTTCGGCGCAGGCGGCGGCGCCTGGACGATCTGGTAGAAGGTCTCGCCTTTCTTCACCATGCCGAGTTCGGTACGAGCCCGCTCCTCGATGGCCGCCGTGCCCTGCTTCAGGTCCGCCACTTCCGCCTCGAGGGTGGCGTTGCGTTTCACCAGCGCGGCGTTCTCCGCCGCCTGGGCGTCCGCCAGGCTCTTGAGGCGCATGGCGTCCGGCACGCTGCCGACGCCGAACCAGAGCTGGTATTGCAGCAGCGCCAGCAACAGCAGCAGGATGAGCGGCAGGAGCCGCCCCCAGCTGATGTCGCGCGGCAGCTTCATGTGAGCTTCACGCCCGCGGGGAAGGCCCGGGCGCCATGGTAACGCGCCTTGGCGCCCAGGGTCTCCTGGATGCGCAGGAGCTGGTTGTACTTGGCGAGGCGGTCGGAGCGCGACAGGGAACCGGTCTTGATCTGGGTGGCCTTGCTGCCCACCGCGATGTCGGCGATGGTCGGGTCCTCGGTCTCGCCGGAGCGGTGCGAGACCACGGCGGTGTAGCCCGCCTTGACCGCCATGTCGATGGCGTCGAGGGTCTCGGTCAGGGTGCCGATCTGGTTCACCTTGATGAGGATGGAGTTGGCGACACCCTGCTGGATGCCCTGCTTCAGTATCTTGGTATTGGTGACGAACACGTCGTCGCCCACGAGCTGCACCTGCTTGCCGAGCTTGGCCGTGAGGATCTTCCAACCCTCCCAGTCACCCTCCGCCATGCCGTCCTCGACGCTGACGATGGGGAAACGCTTCACCAGGCCCGCGAGGTAGTCGGCGAACTCGGCGGAACTGTAGTGACGGCGCTCGGACTCCAGGTGGTAGCGGCCGTCCTTGTAGAACTCGTTGCTGGCGGCATCGAGGCCGAGGTGGATGTCCTTGCCGGGCTTGTAGCCGGCGCGCTCGATGGCCTCCATGATGGCCATGAGCGCCGCCTCGTTGGAGGGCAGGTCCGGGGCGAAGCCGCCCTCGTCGCCCACGGAGGTGGCGAGGCCACGCTCGTGCAGCACCTTCTTCAGGGCATGGAACACCTCGGCGCCGTAGCGCAGCGCCTCGGCGAACTCCGGCGCGCCCGCGGGGATGATCATGAACTCCTGGATGTCCACGTTGTTGTCGGCGTGGGCGCCGCCGTTGATGATGTTCATCATCGGCACCGGCAGGGTCACGGCCTTGCCGCCGCCCAGGTGCCGGAACAGCGGCACGTCCTTCTGGTTGGCCGCGGCGCGCGCGGCGGCGAGCGACACCGCCAGGATGGCGTTCGCTCCCAGGCGCGACTTGGTCTCGGTGCCGTCCAGCTCGATCAGCATCCGGTCGAGTCTGGCCTGGTCATCGATCTTCTGGCCCTTGAGCTTCTTCCTGATCTCGCCGTGCACATTGGCCACGGCCTTGCGCACGCCCTTGCCCCCGTAGCGCTTCTTGTCGCCGTCGCGCAGCTCCACCGCCTCGCGGCTGCCGGTGGAGGCGCCCGAGGGTACCGCGGCGCGGCCCCAGTTGCCGTCATCCAGCAGCACGTCCGCTTCCACCGTGGGGTTACCCCGGGAATCCAGGATCTCGCGGGCGCGTATGTCTAGGATCTTGGCCATGGTCTTCTTGTCCTTCGTCAGTTGTTTCTCGTCACAGCCGGTCTTCAGCGAAAGGACGGCGCTTGGCGGCGACGTCGAGCTCCTTCAAGGTCTCGAGCAAGGCCGCCATGTTGGCGAGCTTCCAGGAATTGGGTCCGTCGCAGAGCGCGTTGTCCGGATCCGGATGGGTCTCCATGAACACGCCGGCGACACCCGCGCCGACGGCGGCGCGGGCCAGCACGGAGATGTGCTCCCGCTGGCCGCCGGAACTGCCGCCCTGCCCGCCCGGCAGCTGCACCGAATGGGTGGCGTCGAACACCACCGGGCAGCCGGTGCGGCGCATGACGGCGAGGCCGCGCATGTCCACCACCAGGTTGTTGTAGCCGAAGGAGAAGCCGCGCTCGCAGACCAGGATCTGCTTGTTGCCGGTAGCCTGTGCCTTGTCCACCACGTTCTGCATCTCCCAAGGGGAGAGGAACTGGCCCTTCTTGATGTTGACGGGCTTGCCGGCCTTGGCGGCGCGCTGGATGAAGTTGGTCTGGCGGCAGAGGAAGGCCGGGGTCTGGATCACGTCCACCACCCTGGCCACCGCCTCGATGTCCGTGTCCTCGTGCACGTCGGTGAGCACCGGCACGCCGATCTGCTTCTGCACCTTGGCGAGGATGCGCAACCCCTCCTCCATGCCCGGGCCGCGGTAGCTCTTGCCCGAGGTGCGGTTGGCTTTATCGAACGATCCCTTGAAAACGTATGGGATCCCGAGTTTGCCGGTGACTTCCTTGAGATGGCCGGCCACGTCCAGGGAGAGCTGCTCGCTCTCGAGGGTGTCGGGGCCCGCGATCAGGAAGAAAGGCTTGTCGATCCCGGCCTCGAAGCCGCAGAGCTTCATGCCCGGGCCGCCTTGAGCGTGTGCCCCGCCGCGGCGTAGGCGCGCGCCGCCTTCACGAAGCCCGTGAACAGCGGGTGGCCGTCGCGCGGCGTCGAAGTGAATTCCGGATGGAACTGG
>DASUBN010000316.1:0-4781 GCA_035763245.1 Gammaproteobacteria bacterium
GTCTTTGACGAATCAACGTATGCTTTCACAGCCGAGAACTCCATGAAGTATCCAACGTTCGTAAAGATCGTCGAAGTCGGTCCGCGAGATGGCCTGCAGAACGAGAAGACCATCATCCCCGCCGCGGCCAAGATCGAATTCATCGATAGGCTGTCCGAGACGGGCCTCAAGACCATCGAGGCCACGAGCTTCGTGAGCCCCAAGTGGATACCCCAGCTCGCGGACGCCGAGGAAGTCTTCAAGGGCATCGCGAAGAAGCCCGGCGTGGCCTACCCCGTGCTGGTGCCGAACGAGAAAGGCATGGAGCGGGCGCTCGCCTGCGGTGCGCGGGAGATCGCGGTGTTCACCGCCGCCTCCGAGAGCTTCAACCAGAAGAACATCAACGCCTCCATCGCCGAATCCATCGAGCGCTTCAAGCCCGTGATGGCCATGGCGGCGAAGGCCGGCATACGGGTGCGAGGCTACATCTCCACCGTGATCGGCTGCCCCTATGAGGGCGCCATCCGGCCCGAGGCGGTAGCCAAGGTGACGAAGGAACTGGCGGCGCTGGGTTGCTACGAGATATCCCTGGGCGACACCATCGGCGTGGGCACCCCTAAAAAAGCCCAGGCCATGCTACAGGCCGCCGCCGCGGAAGTGCCCATGGCGCAACTCGCGGTGCATTTCCACGACACCTACGGCCAGGCGCTGGCCAACATCCACGCTTGCCTCGAACTCGGCGTGGCGGTGGTGGATTCCTCCACCTCGGGCCTGGGGGGCTGCCCCTATGCCCAGGGCGCCACGGGCAACGTCGCCACGGAGGATGTGCTCTTCATGCTCACAGGCATGGGGATCGAGACCGGCGTGGACATGGGCAAGCTACTCGCCGCCGGCGCCTATATCAGCGGCGTGCTCAACCGCTCGCCGGAAAGCAAACTCGGACGGATACCCTCAGATTCACGCCGCGCTCCGTAAAGAACTGGAGGCTCATATGCGCCTTGCTTTGATCTTCGCCGCTCTCGCCGTGACTCCTGCCTTCGCTGCCGACTTTGCGCCACCGGCACCACAGCTCAAGGCCCTCGACGTCCAATCGGGCCATTGGGTCTACCACGGCACCACCGATTTCGGCGGCAAGGCCGGCACCTTCACCTGGGATGAGCATTGCTCCTGGTCCTCCGACAAACTTTTCCTGAACTGCAGCTTCGACAACGACTGGTCCGGCGACAAGGTGCAATCCGAAGTGGTGGACACCTGGAACCCCAAGGACCAGTCCTACTGGCATTATGAGTTCTTCGCCGTGGGCGACACGGGCGCGAAACCCTTCTCCTCCAAGATGACCATCGCCGGCAACACCTGGACGGAATTGGGCGAGGACGATGACGCCAAGACCGGCAAGAAGAGCTACGACCGCATCAGCTACGTCTACACCTCACCGACGACCGTCAAGGTGAAGATCGAAGTGTCGCCGGACCAGAAGACCTGGAAGACGGTGCTGGACGGGACGGGCACGAAGCAACCCTAATCGAGCTTCGCCGCCGCTGGCTGTGCCGGCGCCGTCACCACGATCTTGCCCTTCATGAAGGGGTGCAGGGTACAGAAGTACTCGTAGGATCCCGGCGTGGTGAAGGTGTAGGAGTACTTGTCCCCCGTATCCAGGGCTCCCGAGCCCTGGAAGCGCTTGTCGGTGCTCATCACGGTGTGAGGCACCTCGTCCTTGTTCACCCAAGTAACGGTGGTGCCGGCCGGGATGGTGAGTGCGTCGGGGGCGAACTTGTAGTTGAAAATCGCCACCTCTTGCGAAGCGGCGGCGACGGGCGGTTCCCCCGCCCGGACCACGCCCGTGATCATGGCCGCGGCCACACCCAAGAACAGCACCAGGCTATAGAGATTCATCTTGTACATCGAAGAACTCCGTGAGGTTTTCGATCAACCCAAAGCGAGGCTGGTGTCGGTGACGGCGAGGTCGCCTTTGACATCCACATGCTTGACCTCGCGTATGCCGAGGTAGCTCGCAAGCTGGCCGGCGGGCACCGTGAGCGGGCCGGGGCTCGGCGCCGCGCCCGGCTGCGGCTGGGGATAGGCGGTGCCGCGGGCGGTGTAGAAGGTCATGTTGCCCTCGATCTTCTGCTGGATCTGGTGGATGTGGCCGTTCAGCACCGTCACCGAGCCGAAGCGGCGCAGGTAGCTGTAGAGCCGCGGCGCATCCGCCGTGCCCCAGCCCCAGGGTTCGTACACCGTCCACAGCGGGATGTGGGCGAACACCAGGATGGGCGTGCTGCTGGAGACGTGCTTCAGGTCTTTCTCCACCCACTCGAGCTGCTCGTCGCCGAGCGAAGTCATGCCGCCCGGCTTGAAGTCCAGTACGTTCACGAGCCCGAGGCAGTGCATGCCCTTGTAGTCGAAGCTGTAGTAACCCTTGCCGGAGCTGCCGAGGCCGAAGCGCTTGAAGAACTCGGCGCCGTTGTCACCGATGGTGTCGTGCTCGCCCGGGGTGAAGAACATGCTGTCGGTCTTGATGGACTTGAAGGCCTGCTGGGCGATGTCGAACTGCTCGGGCTTGGAGAGATGGGAGACGTCGCCTGTGTGCAGCACGAAGGCGGGAGACTTGGGCAGGCCGTTGACGTGGCCGATGGCCTCCTGCAGGGTGGCGAGCACGTTGGGGTTGGCCTCCTGGTGGAAGCCAACGTGGCTGTCGCTGATCTGCACGAAGCTGAAGTCCGCGCCGGCAGCGCCGGCCGTGGCCGCGCCCAGGGTCGCGGCGCTCAACACGCCGCTCTTCATGGTCCAGAGCAGACCCGCGCCGCCCCAGCCCATGGACTTGAGCAGCTTGCGACGTTGGGGATCCTGCAAGGGGTTGGTGATCGGGGTCTCGTGCTTGGTCTTCATCGCTGCCTCCGGTGTGATGGGTCGCGGCAACTGCGTGCCCGCATTGCTATGCCGTACCGGAGGCGGCGTGCGGCTATTCCGTATTCCAGGCCGGGGAATAAAAAATCGCGCGCCGAAGTCCCGTGAGCGCGGCTTCCGGACAGCGCGCGATTTTTCCGGAGGATTCAATCAGTTATACTAGCCGCCGGACTTCGAGCCCCCGTCTGCGCCAGCCAGACGCTCCCCATAAAAAGTACGTGGCGATGGAAAAGAAGCGCATCCGGGTCGGCATCCTATTCGGCGGCAAATCGGCGGAACACGAGATCTCGCTGCTCTCCGCCAAGAACGTCATCGACGCCATCGACAGATCCAAGTACGAGCCTGTGCTCATCGGCATCGACAAGAGCGGCCGCTGGGTCACGAACGAACCCTCCAAGTTCCTACTCAACCAGACCGACCCCAAGCTCATCGCCCTGAACAAGGCCGAGAGCCGGGGCGTGGCTTTGGTTCCCCAGAGCGCGGGGAAGCTCACCAGCCTCGACTCCACGGGCCTGGACGCCGGGGTGGACGTGGTGTTCCCGATCCTGCACGGGCCCCTGGGGGAGGACGGCACCATCCAGGGCCTGCTCAAGCTCGCCGACGTGCCCTTCGTGGGCGCGGGCGTGCTGGGCTCGGCGGTGGGCATGGACAAGGACGTGATGAAGCGCCTGCTGCGGGACGCCGGCATCCCCATCCCCAAGTTCCTGGCGTTCCACCGCAAGCATCCGCCGAAGTTCGAGCTGGTAGCCGAGCAACTGGGGCTGCCGGTGTTCGTGAAGCCCGCGAACCTGGGCTCTTCGGTCGGCATCAGCAAGGCCCGGGACAAGGACAGCTTCGAGAAGGCGGTGCACCTGGCCTTCCGCTACGACGGCAAGATCCTGGTGGAGCAGTCCATCCAGGGGCGTGAGATCGAATGCGCGGTGCTCGGCAACGACGACCCGAAGGCATCCATTCCCGGCGAGATCATCCCGACCCACGAGTTCTATTCCTACGAGGCCAAATATCTGGACGAGAACGGCGCGCGGCTCGAGATCCCGGCGAATCTCGACGCGGCCACGGTGAAGCGGGTGCAGGAGCTGGCGGTGAAGACCTTCAAGGCCTTGGCCTGCGAGGGCATGGGCCGGGTGGATTTCTTCCTGACGCCGGACGGCACCCTCTATGTGAACGAGATCAACACCATCCCCGGCTTCACCAAGATCAGCATGTACCCGAAGCTCTGGGAAGCCACCGGCATCGGCTACACGGACCTCATCAGCGGACTCATCGAGCTCGCCATGGAGCGGTTCGAGCACGAAAAAACCCTATCCACCTCGTACGACGATTGAGAAAGCCATGAGCAAGAACGCCCCCAAGCTCGTCCTGTTGCGGCACGGTTTCAGCGAATGGAACAAGGAAAACCGCTTCACCGGCTGGACCGACGTGGACCTGGCGCCGGAAGGCGTCGCCGAGGCCCATGAGGCGGCGCGGCTGCTGAAGAAGGAAGGCTTCGGTTTCGACACCGCCTACACCTCGGTGCTGAAACGCGCCATCCGCACTCTGTGGCTGGTGCAGGAGGACCTGGACCTGATGTGGATCCCGGTCCACAAGCACTGGCGGCTCAACGAACGCCACTACGGCGGGCTGCAGGGCCTGAACAAGGCGGAGACGGCGAAGCAGTACGGCGAGGAGCAGGTGCACATCTGGCGCCGCAGCTACGACATCCCGCCGCCCAAGCTCGCCAAGACCGATCCGCGCCACCCCAAGCACGACCCGCGTTACACGGACTTGAAGGCCAAGGAGCTGCCGGCCACCGAGAGCCTCAAGGACACCGTGGCCCGCTTCCTGCCCTATTGGAAGGGCAAGATCCTGCCGGCCCTGAAGCGGGGCGAGCGCATCATCATCGTGGCCCACGGCAACTC
>DASUBN010000317.1:0-2578 GCA_035763245.1 Gammaproteobacteria bacterium
TGGTGTGGAGCGGCGACCCGCTGGAGCTCACGACCTTCGCCGATGCGGTGTTCATCCGCGGCGAGCCCGTGCCCATGGTGAGCCGGCAGACGGAGTTGCGCGATCGTTACCTGCCTTACGTCAAACCGAATCCCCCGGCGATGCCGCCGGCCTATCAGCCGGACTGATGTAACAGAACGCCTCCGCGGCGGGTAAATCCCGCCGCGGAGGCGGCGCTATACTCGGTATCCGGTCCGCCGACGCCGCGACGTTTTCGGGCCTCCGTGCATCCCATGAGGAATGCCCCACCCGAGGAACGCCATGCGCCGCCTGGTAAGACTTCTAGCCGCCCTATTTGCCGTATCGCTCCTGCTCGGCAACTCCAATTGCAGCAAGAACAACGCCTCTGACGCGCCCCAGTTCGTCACCACGCTGCAGGTAGAGAACTCCAGCGGCCAGGTGTCCGGTGGTTTCTCCCAGGGAGACACCGTGAACCTGGTGCTCACCATCCGTAACCGCAGCTCCAGCAGCCAGACGCTCTTCTTCAACAGCAGCGAGTTCGCCAACTTCGCCGTCGTAAACGCCGGCACCGCGGACGTGGTGTGGACCTGCGACGGCGACGTCGCCGGCATCGCCGCGGCCACCTGCACCACCACCGGCAGCCTCACCACCCCCAGCACGGGTTCCAGCGGCAGCGGCAGCTTCGTGCAGATCGACTTCGCGGCGTTCCAGAGCCGGACCATCACCTTCACCTGGACCGGCCTGGACAACAACGGCAACCAACTCGCCAAGGGCAGCTACGAGGTGCTCGGCGGCTTCACGGTGTACAACACCGCCGGTCCCGGCAGTGCCGCCGACAACGGCAGCTCCATGGCGGAGGCGCAGCCGACCGCGGCGCAGATGTTCCCCACGGTGTACCGCTCCGTCCTGCTGCCGTTCACCATCCAGTGACGGGGTAGATTGGCGGTGAAGCACGCGCGTGTCGTGACTCTCTTGCTCGCCGCGGTCATGCTCACCTGGGGCTTGAGGCTCGAGGCCACCTACATGGCTTCCAACCGCTGCGACCAGGACATCGGCGGCATCAGCCTGCCGGCAGGGTTCTGCGCCACGGTGTTCGCCGACCATCTTGGCGTGGCGCGGCATATCGCCGTGGACGCGGACGGCGACGTGTACGTGGCGCTAGAGGAGGCGAGGGACGGCCACGGCATCGCGGCACTCAAGGACAGCCGCGGCAGCGGCCACGCTGACGTGGTCCGCGGCTTCGGCGCCGACGGCGGCAGCGGTATCGCCTTGGGCGGCGGCTATCTCTATTTCGCGAGCGACACGGCGGTGTTCCGCTATCCCCTGAAGCCGGGTGAGCTGCTCCCCACGGGTCCCGCCGAGACCGTGGTGAGCGGCTTCCCCCCGCAGGACGAGCACGCCGCCAAGACCATCGCGCTCGACGGCGCCGGGCATCTCTACGTGAACGTGGGTGCGCCCTCCAATGCCTGCCAGCGGGATGACCGCGTGCCGGGTTCGCCCGGAATCAAGCCCTGTCCCCTGCTCGCGGAGCACGGCGGTATCTGGCGCTTCGATGCGGACCGCGCCGGTCAGAAGTTTCCCCAGGATGGGCTGCGCTACACCACCGGCATCCGCAACGCGGTGGCGATCACCTGGAACCCGGAAGCCGGGGCGCTCTATGCCTTGCAGATGGGCCGCGACCAGCTCTCCAACAACTGGCCCAAGCTCTACACCGACGTCCAGAATGCGGAACTCCCTGCCGAGGAGTTCCTGCGTGTGCGCCAGGGCGACGACTATGGCTGGCCTTACTGCTACTACGACGGTTTACAGAAGAAGAAGGTACTGGCGCCGGAATACGGCGGCGACGGCAAGACTGTGGGCGACTGCGGCAGATACACTCAGCCCATAGCCGACTATCCCGCGCACTGGGCGCCGGAGTCGGTGCTGTTCTATACGGGCAAGCTGTTCCCGGCCCATTACCGCGGCGGCGCTTTCATCGCCTTCCATGGCTCCTGGAACCGGGCGCCGCTGCCCCAGGCGGGCTACAGGGTGATCTTCCAGCCATTCAAGGATGGCATGCCAGCCGGTCCCTACGAAGTCTTCGCCGATGGTTTCGCCGGCAGCGACGAGCTGCGCAACCATGGCGACGCGCACTTCAGGCCCATGGGCCTCGCGCAAGGTCCGGATGGTGCTCTCTATATAGGTGATACTGAGCAGGGCCGCATCTGGCGGATCATCGCACTGCACTAAAAACGGGCCCTTTGCCCTCTCGCGATGTTGCGGCCGCCCTTGGAATCCTCACGCGCAGTCAGAGTACGCTCCGGTTCCTCGGGCGCTGGCGCCTACCCAGAGGCCAAAATCCCTCATTTTTGGCGGTACGGGCTCTTTTCGACCGATTTTCACCTTTATCATGGGGGCCTCGCGTACGGGAATGCCTGATGCCGCTAGGCCTGCTTCTCATCTTGTTCCTGATAGTGGCCCTGGGCGGCGCCGGTCTCGCGGTGCTGGAGGCGCATGGCCGCGCCTTGCCCTTGCCCCTGAGCGCGCTGCACGGGGTGTTCGCGTTCCTCGGTATCGTGTTGCTGGCGAGCCGGGACAT
>DASUBN010000318.1:0-6880 GCA_035763245.1 Gammaproteobacteria bacterium
TTCTACCGGGCGCTATGCCAAGCGGCGGGTCATGCGGGGCCGCTCTACAGCTGCAGCTTCTACGGCAGTCGCGACGCGGGCAAGAAACTGGAACAGATGCTTGCCTTGGGGGCGAGCGAGCCCTGGCAGGACGCCATGCAGACCCTTACCGGCGAGCGTCAGGCGGACGCCTCCGCCATCCTGGACTACTTCGCGCCCCTCAAGACCTGGCTTGACGACCAGAACAAGGGCCAGGCCTGCACCTGGCAGTGAGTCTTCAGTGCTTGCCCGCCGGCGCGAGACCCAGCTTCTCCGCCCAGCGATAGGTGAAGAACACCACCGCGGCGAAGCCGAGGCCACCCAGCACCATGCTGGTGGTGGCGAAGCTGTCGCCCATGATGCCGATGGGGAAAGGGTTCTCGCTGAACGCCACCCAGGCGGTGAAGACCACCGCTAACACGCTCTCGCCCACGATCAGGCCGGAGGCCAGGAGCACGCCCAGCTGCTTCAGGCCCTCCGCCTTCGCCTGGGGCTGCCGGTCGGCGCGCTTGTCGAACCACCAGCCCACCAGCGAGCCCACCGTCACCATGAGGGTGGACACAGTGGGCAAGTAGATTCCGAGGCCCACGGCGAGCGGCGGCAGGCGCAGGGACTTGGTGGTCTTCGACAACGTGTAGTCCAGGGCGATGATGACGATGCCGATGACCACGCCCACACCCATGAGCTTCCATTTTTCCGGGTCGTTCTGGATCACCGCCGAACCCAGGGCCGAGATCAGTCCCGCCTGGGGTGCCGGCAGCGCGTGAGCGCCGGCGCCGGGGGCGCCCACGAAGCCGTAGGCCTTGTTCACGAGGTCCAGCACCGGGGAGATGACCAGCGCGCTGGCGATGACGCCGATCACGAGGGCCCACTGTTGCTTGGCCGGCGTGGCATCCACCAGTTGTCCAGTCTTGAGGTCCTGCAGGTTGTTGTTGGCGATGGCCGCCACGTTAAACACCACCGCCGTCACGAATAGGGCGTACGCGACCAGCGCCTTGCCCATCTCCGGCGGCAGCGAGGATTTCACGGTCAGCACCAGGAATAGAGCGGTGATGGCCACCACCAGGATGCCGATGCCCGACAGCGGGCTGTTGGATGCGCCGATCAGCCCCGCCATGTACCCGCAGACCGTGGACACGAAGAAGCCCACCAGCACCACGATGATGATCCCTCCGATGGTGAGCAGGAGCGCGTGCTCGCCCAGGCCCGCGCCGGTGGCGAAGTTCCACAGCAGCCAGCAGATGGGCAGGATGCAAAGCAGGGATACGATCCCCACCTGGTCCACTGGGATGTCATGTTCCATGCGCGACAGGGTGTCGCCCTTGCCGGCCTTGCGGGCCTTGGAGGAGGCCATGGCGCTCTTGAGGCCGCCGATCACCGGCTTCACTAGCTTGAAGAGGGTCCAGATGGCGGAGATGGCGATGGTACCGGCGCCCACGAAGCGCACGTAGTGGCTCCAAGTGGCCCCCGCGAGGTCCGCAGCGGCGGCACCGGCATCCGGATGCAGCGCCGAGTAATGGGGCACGCCCCAGACCCAGCCGATCATCGCGCCCACGAACATGGCGAGGCCCACGGTGATGCCCACGAGGTGACCGATGCCGAACAACGCCAGGGAGAGCTGGAAGTCGAAGCCCGATACCGGTGCGTTGTCGTCGGAGCCCAAACGGAAGCTCTTAGTGACGTCACCCAGGAAGAGGCGCGACTGCACGAACACCAGGAAGACCGCCGAGACCAACGAGCCCATGAGCACGGCCTTCAGGCCCTTGCCGCCGGATTCCACCGACTCGTCTCCCTGCCCGGAACCGGAGCCCACCTTGATGACCTCGGCGCAGGCGGTGCCCTCGGGATAGGGCAGGTCGGATTCGGTCACGAGGGCCCGGCGCAGCGGGATGGAGTACATCACGCCCAGGATGCCACCCGTGGCGCAGATAGCCACCGACTCCCAATAGGGGAAGCCGGTCCACCAGCCGATCATGATGAATCCGGGCAGCACGAAGATGATGGAGGAGAGCGTGCCGGCCGTGGAGGCCACGGTTTGCACGATGTTGTTCTCCTGGGCGGTGGTGTTGCCCAGCCAGCGCAAGAGCGCCATGGAGAGTACCACCGCCGGGATGGAGGTGGAGAAGGTAAGGCCAGCCTTGAGACCGAAATACACGTTCGCCGCCGTGAACACCACGCACAGGGCGATGCCGATGAGGATGCCGCGGAGGGTGATCTCCTTGAGCGGCATGGCGGCGGCCGTGGCGGCGGGTTTGCTGCGGCTGCGGGTCTTCTTTTTCATGGCATATCCCCAAGTACCGGAATGATGTCTTCCCACCCCTCATTCAGGGGCGAGGGTGAGGGCCGCCCCGCCGGTCTTGGCCGCCGGGGTGGCGTGTACCATAGCGCATCCGTCCCCCGGGTGTCTTGCTCCTCAAGGTTTCCTCATGTCCATCGAAGCCCGCGAACGCCTGCGCTTCATCGTGGCGTTTGCGGTGGTTTACATCGTTTGGGGCTCGACCTATTTCGCCATCCGCGTGGGGGTGCGGGATCTGCCGCCGCTGCTCCTGGCGGGCGCGCGCAACACCCTCGCCGGGACCGCGCTGATGATCTGGGCCATGAGCCGCGGCCAGAGCGCGCCCTGGCGCTCGCCGGATTGGGCCACGGCGCTGCCCGTGGGCCTGCTCATGATCGCCTGCGCCAACGGCCTCACCACCGTCGGCGAGGTATGGGTGGCTTCCAACCAGGCGGCACTCATCTCCGTGTGCTCGGCACTCTGGACCGCCTGGTTCGGCACCTTCGGCGTCCGCGGCTATCCCTTGAGCGCGCGGGCCAAGCTCGGCCTGGCTGTGGGTTTCGCGGGCGCGGTGCTCTTGCTCGTGCCCGGCCACGGCTTCAGCCTGACGCACCTGGGTGCCCAGGGGGCGATCCTGCTCGCCACGATGTGTTGGGCGGCTGGCGCCATGTACGGCCGGGCGCGTGGGCCCGTCACTCCGCCCCTCATGCTCGCGGCCATGCAGATGTTCACGGGCGGCGCGGCCTTGCTCGGCGCTGGATTCGTCTCAGGGGAGGCCTCGCACTGGCACTGGACCTGGCGCGGGATAAGCGCCGTGCTCTATCTCGCTGCCTTCGGTTCCTGCCTGTCCTACACCACCTATATCTGGCTTATCCGTCACGTGACGCCAGACAGGCTCAGCACTATCGCCTATGTGAACCCGCTGGTCGCGGTGGTCTTGGGGTGGCTCGGTCTCGGGGAGACGCTCGGGAGCGTCCAGGTGACGGGGATGGTGGTGATACTCACTGGCGTGGTGCTGATAAGCACCCGTCCGCGGACCTTGTTGGGCAAGCTCTTTAAGTCCGCCTAGTCGGTATCGAACTGATCCCACCAGTGTGCCGGCGGCGGCTCCGGTGTCTTCGGCATGGGCATGGTGGCCGCAGCCCGGTTCACCCGGTAGAGCACCATGGGATCCTCCGCATCCACCTCGAGAAGTTTGGTGAAATAGGGTTCCGCCGGAGCAGGGATGAGCTTAGTACTCGCCTGTTCGTCACCCACCGGCAGGTCGTACTTGTCCACCAGTAGGTAGTCGCCCGGCTTGATGTCACCGGAACGGATGCGGTCGTAGAGCTCGCGGCTGGAGCGCACGTAGGGCATGGGCGCCCCCAGCACATAGAGCTCCATGGAGCGGGGCCAGCGGTAGCTCACCACCGGCGCAGGGGACTTCGAGACCTCCGCCTTGATGGTGTTGAAGCCGTCTATGCCGCCCAGGTTCTTGATGCGCGGTACGTGCCGGGTGAGCAGTGGGAAGCAGATGATGAGTCCGCCGAACACCCCTATGATGGCAACGGCGAAACCGCCCAGCAGCCGCCGCACGACCCGGTGCAGATTGTCGGTTTTGAACACGGGTTCGATGGCCGCCAGCGCTAGGAGCGCCATGGCCGGTGCCGCCGGCAGGATGTACTTGCTCTGCTTGGAGGCGGAGATGCTGAAGAACAGCACCGTCCACACCGTCCAGATGAGCAAGAGCCGCCAGCGGAACTCGCGTCGGGCGTAGCGGAAACCATAGTAGAGCCCGAAGGGCAGCAGCAGTCAGAGCGGCATGAGGTCGCCCCACACGCTCTGGAAATACATCCACCAGGGCTGCAGGTGGTCGAAGCCCACGAAGAAGCGGGTGAAGTTCTGGTAGACCAGCACCGCCCTCACGAACTCCCAGTTCACGGCGAAGCCCGCCGCCACGTACCAGGGCACGATGACGAGCAGGGCGAGCCCAAGCCCCCGGAACGGCGACAGGCGCCAGGCTTCCCGGAACATCCAGCCGGTACGGTAGCGGAAGCCGCGGGGTTCGCCGGTGTCCGGCTGCAGGCTCAAGTAGGCGGTGGCCATCACCTCGATGGCCATCACCGGCAGGGTGATGGCGAGGCCCACCGGGCCCTTGGCGGCGGTGGCGAGCGCCACGCCGAGCCACAGCTCCCAGGCGAACTTCCGGAGTGGCGGATCGGTGCGTAGCCTTATATATCCGGTGAAGGCGATGAGCACGCCCAGCATCAAGAGCGAGTCGGACTGGGCGGTGAAGAAGTTATAGAGCACGCCCGGTAACGCCACGCCGGTGAGCGGCAGCAGCCAGCGCGGCCATTGGGGGAAGAGTTCCCGCTGCAGGCGCGCGAGCCAGGCCACCCAGAGGAGCAGGCCGAGGTAGCCCGGCAGGCGCACCGCCGCCTCGAGTGGCAGGCCGAAGGCCGCGCCGGCGAGGCTCAGCCAGAAGTACAGCGGCGGGTACTCGATGTACGGCAGGCCGTTCTTGATGGGGATGAGGTACTGGTGGCGCGCGAGCATCTCGCGCACCGCCTCCACGAAACGCGGCTCCATGGAGGGCACGGGACCGTGGTTGAACATCGAGACGCCGTAGACGGCGGCGAGCACGAGCAGCAACCAATAGAGCGGGGACAGTCTTTTAAGGATATGCATCTCGCGTTCCCGCTGCGGGTGCCCCATCATACCAACCCCTTGGGTATGCCATCATCGCCCCATGAACTACCGCCATGAGTTCCATGCGGGGAACTTCGCCGACGTGGCGAAGCACTCCCTCTTGGTGGTACTGCTCGCGGCCCTCGGCCGCAAGGACGCCCCCTGGCATTACTTCGACACCCACGCCGGGGAGGGGGTCTATGACCTCGCCAACGAAGCCGCCCGGCGCAGCGGCGAGTCGGCGGCGGGCATCGTCCGGCTCTGGCCGGCCCGCGGCCGGCTCCCCACCGCCGTGGAACGGCTCTGCACCGTGGTGGCCGGCCTCAATCCGGCGCTCGCCGCCGGCCAGATGCCCCGTTTCTATCCCGGCTCCCCCGCGATCGCCGCGGCGCTCGCCCGGGATCGAGACCGCCTCATCCTGGCGGAACTGCAGCCGGCGGAAGCCCGCGAACTCAAGGCCAACTTCCAACGCGACAAGCGCGCGGCGGTGCACCAGCGGGACGGTTACGAAATGTTAACGGCGCTCACGCCGCCGCCGGGGTTGCGCGGGCTCGCGCTCCTGGATCCGCCCTACGAATCCCCGGAAGAGTTCACGCGGCTCGCGGACTGCGTGATCGCCTGCCACGCGCGCTGGCCCACCGGTATCTACGCCCTCTGGTACCCGCTCAAGGACGAGGCGGCGCGCCTCAGGTTCCTCCGGCAGTTCGAGCGTTCGGGTCTGCGGCGCATCCTACTCACGGAACTGCGCAGCGCGGACCGTGCCGACGGGCTCGCCGGCAGCGGCATGCTGGTGGTGAACCCTCCCTGGCAGACGGACACGGAGATGCGTGAGTGTCTGGCGGCCCTGGCCACGGTGCTGGCGCGGGAAGGCGGGCGTTCGGAAGTCCGCTGGTTGGTACCTGAGTGAGTTTGACAAATGACCAAAGGTCATTTAAAAATGACCATCGGTCATTTATAGAGGATCCCGATGCCCCTGAACCGCGCCATGACCGAAGCCCAGAAGGAAGTGCGCCGTGCCGCCATCCTGAAGGTGGCCCTGCACCGCTTCACGCTCATGCCCTACGAGGAGTTGAGCATGGCCGACACCGCCGAGGAAGCAGGCGTGGCCAAGGGCACCCTTTATCTCTATTTCCGCAGCAAGGAAGAGATGTTCCTGGCCCTCTACACCGAGCAGCTCAACGCTTGGTTCGACGAGCTGGATCGCGAGCTCGCCGGTGCCCGAGGCGACGCGAGCATCGCGGGCTTCGTGGAGATCCTGAGCGGGTCCCTGGCGCGCCGCCCGCCGCTGCTGCGCCTCATCGCCATCGCGCACACAGTGCTGGAACGCAAGCTGGACTATGCGGCAGCCAGACGCTTCAAGACCTGGCTCAAGGAGCGGCTCCTCAAGACCGGTGGGCTGATAGAGAAGTATCTGCCCTTCCTCGCACCGGGCCAGGGGACGCAGCTGGCGCTCAAGATCAACGCCCTCGTCATCGGTTTCCAGCACATGGCCGAACCCACCGGCGCCATGCACAAACTGCTGGCCGAGGAGGACTTCGCCCTGTTCCGGGTGGATCTGAAGCAAGCCTTGCTGGAGACCTTGGGTACCCTGCTCATGGGTTTCGCCTACGAGGCGAAATACCGCAATGAGAAGTGATCTGCCTGGGGGTAAGGCTGCGCTCACCGCCCGCCTCCTGGGACCCGACGACTACAAGGTCATGCCCTGGAAGAACGGCCTCGGCACCACCACCGAGATCGCCATCCATCCCCCCGGCGCCGGACTAGCGGCCGCGCCCTTCGACTGGCGCGTGAGCCTCGCCGACGTGGGTGCCGACGGCGACTTCTCCCGCTTCCCGGGCTACGAGCGCAGCATCCTGGTGGCCGGAGGCGCGGGAATGGAGCTCGGCTTTGACTCGGCGCCGCCGGCGCGGCTTACGGGTC
>DASUBN010000319.1:0-3561 GCA_035763245.1 Gammaproteobacteria bacterium
GCTGCCCGGCATAGTGCCGCTGCAGTTGGCGCTGTAGGGTGACGCTGCGGACACGCGCACGAGGGGCGCGGTGGGCGGGCTCAATTCAGAAGGGGAAGCCGAAGTGGAGCCGCCATGACAGCCGGGAAGGAACGCACCGAGGCCGGTGACGGCAAACGCGTAAAATAGTTGCTTCATTTCTAGACCTCTCTTCCGACCGGTCTTCGGATGAATCTAACACCTCGGGGGACGACCGTCAGCCGCCGGATGTTATCCGCACCTGACTGCCGCACCATAAAAAAACAGCGGGCCCAGAGGCCCGCTGTTGGTGTGGTCCAAAACCAAGTCCGGCTTACCAGATTACGCAGCGCTGTGCGTTGACCATCGGACTGCCGTCCTTCGCGCCCCAGGCCTGCTGGAACTGCGGCATGTTCGCCAGGGTGCCGTTCACCCGGTTGACGCCCGGGGGATGCGGATCGATGGTGACCAGCCGGGCCGATTCTTCGGGGCGGATGTTCATGGCCCAGACGTGGGCCGCACCCAGGAAGAACTGCTGGTCTGGCGTGAAGCCATCGATGGTCTTCGCGGTCTTGTAGTACTTGGAGGCGTGGAACGCCCGCCAGGCCAACGTCAGGCCGCCCAGGTCGGCGGTGGCTTCACCCGTGACGAGATGGCCCTGCACATGCATATCGCCGTTTACCGTGTACTTCGAGAAGTGATCGGAGATGCAGTCGGTGGCGGCCTTGAACTTCTTGAAGTCATCCGGCGTCCACCAACCCGGCTCGGGGAGCAGGTTGCCGTGGCCGTCGAATCGGGCGCCCTGGTCGTCGAAGCCATGGGTCATCTCGTGGCCCATGACGAAGCCGAGCGCACCATAGTTCACCGCCGCCGGAGCCTTAGGATCGAAGAACGGGGGCTGCAAGATGCCGGCCGGAAAGTTGATGTTGTTCATGGACGGGTCGTAGTAGGCGTTGACCGTTTGCGGGGTCATATCCCACTCGGACTTGTCCACCGGTTTGCCGATCTTATTGAGCTCGCGCCTCTGCAGGAACTCATTGGCGGCCATAACGTTTACCACATACGGACCGCGCACCACCTTGAGGGCGGAGTAGTCGCGCCACTTGTCGGGGTACCCGATGCGCTGCTGCATTAGGTCGAGCTTCTTGAGTGCGGCAGCGCGAGTGGCTGGGCTCATCCAGGCGAGATCCTTGAGATCCGTCTTCAAGGCGCCGCGGATACCGGCGAGGATGCTCTCCACTGCCTTTTTCGATGACGGCGGAAACTTCTTGGCGACGAACACCTTGCCGATGGCGAAGCCCATGGCTCCGTCCTCGGTAGTGACCACGCGCTGCCAGCGGGGCAAGAGCGCCTTGGCGCCGGTGAGGGCGGAGCGCATGGCGAAGTCCTCATCCACGAAGGCCTTAGAGAGATAGGGCTCGAAGGTATCGAGGGTCCGCCAGCGCAGGTAGGTCTTCCAATCGTCCAGCGGGACCTTGCCGAGGTCATCGCTGGCGGCCTTGAAGAAGTCCGGCGAGGCGAGGTTGATGCTCTGGATCTCTGGGTGGCCCACAGCCGCGAAATAGGACTGCCAGGAGAAGCCGGGTACGGCGGAATCGAGGGCCTTCACGTCCATCGGGTGGTAGATGTGCTCGGGTATGCGCATGTCCACGCGTGCCATTGAGGCCTGGGCCAAACCGGTCTCGAAATGCATCACCGTGGCGGCCTCGGCAGCTGCCTTGGCGGGGCTGTCGCCCAGCAGCTTGAAGCTGTTGGTAATGTGGGTGACGTAGGCGTCGCGCACTTTCTGAAACTTGTCCGCTTCGCTCTTGCAGGCGCTGAACTGAGCTTGGGCGGCCTGGGCAGCGGCGGAGGTGCCGGCCGCGGGCGCCCGGCACTTGTCGGCGGTTTTGAGGTAGTAATCGCGATCCGGCAGGCCGAGACCGCCTTGGAAGGCCGCACCGATGACCTTGGAGCTGTCCTTGAAATCCTGCATCTGGCCGAAGTCGAAGAGCGCGTCAACGCCGATCATCTGAAGGTGAGCGATCTCCGCCTGCAGGCTCGCTTGGTCGTGGATTGCGGAGATTGCTTCAAACTCGGGTTGCAGCGGTTTGACACTGGCCGCCTCGATGGCCTGCTCGTCCATGCCGCTGGCGTAAAAGTCGCCGACTTTCTGCTCGGTGCTTCCTGGTTTGAGTTTCTTGTCCTTGGCGAGACCCTCGAGGATTCCGTGGATCACGTCCTGGTTCTCTTTGTTGAGCACGTTGAACGTGCCCCAACGGGAATACGCAGCCGGGATCGGGTTGGCCTTCTGCCAGCCGCCGTTGGCGTAAGCGAAGAAGTTCAGGGTAGGGTCAGCGCTCTTGTCGAGCCAGCTGATATGCAAGCCTTCATCGCTGGCTGCATAGGCGCCCAGCGAGACGGCGCAGAACACCCCGATAAACAGCGATCTGCGAACCATGGTGTCTCCTAATCGGTTGCTCGTAATATGTTATTAATCGGACAGATTCCTGCGCAGCAGGAATGGCCAGCAGGGGATGATACTATCCTTGCGCCCCGGAATTCCGCCGTCGCGGCGCCCTCCGGAAAACATCCGCTGCCCAGACCTCGACGGGAGATGGACCATGATCAGGTGCGTTCCTGTGTTTCTGGCATTCTTTGCGGGTGCTGCGGTGCTTCCCGTCCGGGCGGCGGACATCCAACTGGACGTGGACCTGACCGGTTCCGCCCGGCAGCTATTCCGCAGCCATGAGATCATCCCGGCGCAACCCGGGCCCCTCACTCTCTATTATCCCAAGTGGATCCCCGGCGAGCATTCCCCCAGCGGTCCCCTGGAGAACCTGGCAGGCTTGAAGCTCAGCACCGGCGGCAAGGCGCTATCCTGGCGCCGCGATCCCGTGGATATGTATGCCATCCATCTCGAGGTGCCCCGAGGCGCGAGCAACGTGGAGGCAGACTTCGATTTCCTCTCCCCGGACAGGGGCGGCGAATTTGGCCAGAGCGTCTCGGCGACGCCTGACATCGTCGATCTGGAATGGAATCAGGTGCTGCTGTACCCGGCGGGACGGCCGTCGCGGGAGATCGGCTTCGAACCCAGCGTGAAACTGCCCGAGGGCTGGAAGTTCGGTACGGCTCTCGAGACCGCTTCCGCCGAAGGACAGGTGACTCGCTTCAAGCCGGTGACCCTCAACAGCCTGGTGGATTCGCCGCTGATCGCGGGCCGTTACTTCGATCGCCTGGACCTCGCGCCCGACGACCAGGTGCCGGTGCATCTTGACGTCGTGGGCGACACGCCGGAGGACCTCGTGGTCAGCCCCCGGGAACTCACGGGCCTGCGCAGCCTGGTGCAGCAGGCTTATCGGCTGTTCGGCGCCCATCATTACGGGCACTACGATTTCCTGGTCACGCTCTCCTCCAACACCGGGCACTTCGGCCTGGAGCATCATCAGTCCAGTGACGATCGGATCTTCCCGGATTACTTCACGGACCCGGCGGCGCAGCTGGTCGGTGCCCACCTCCTGCCCCACGAATACGTGCATTCCTGGAACGGCAAGTTCCGCCGCCCCGCGGGCCTCTGGACGCCGG
>DASUBN010000320.1:0-4864 GCA_035763245.1 Gammaproteobacteria bacterium
GAAGGTGTAGAGGGGGTTGAGCCCGCTGCCGGGGGTGGGAACCGCGGGGGCGGCGGGGAGAGGAGCCGTGACCTGGACCACGGGCTCGGCGTTGGCGCCGACCTCGAGCAACACGCGCCTGTCCCGGTCCTCGGCCAGCTCCCGGGCCAAGTTGGAGATGCGCGGCAGGAAGCGGTCCCGGACCCAGTCCATGACGAAGCGGTTGGGAGCCAGGAGGCGCAGGGTCTCACCCTCTTCGAGGGCGTGCAGGGGGCGTATCCAGGTATTCAGCTCTTGTTCGGAGAGTTCGTGCTCCAAATGGCTGACGCACCGCGTCCACAGCGATGGCATGGTCGTGAAGGCCCCCGGCCGGCGAAATTTTATGGATTTTGTGGCGGCAGGGCCGTCACGCGAAGACGTCGGGCAGTCTATACCGGTGGGAAGGAGTTATCCACCGCCGTCCACAGCAAGCATGAAACGCGCCAGAGTTGACAGCAGCGCGCGCGACACGTCTAATATCGCGCCTTTGCCCGGGGTTTTACGTCGGGCCTATCTGTATTGGACCTGCAGTCATGACCAAAAGAACCTATCAGCCGAGCAAAATCCGCCGCAAGCGTACCCACGGGTTCCGGGCGCGCATGGCGACCAAGCGCGGCCGGCAGGTGCTGAACGCGCGGCGCGCCAAGGGCCGCAAGCGTCTCAGCCCGAAGTAACACCGCGGCCGGGACCATGCGTCCCGCTTCCTTCCCGCGGGCGGCGCGACTGCTCCTGCCTTCGGAATTCAGCCACGTGTTCCAGAACGGTGTGCGCAGCAGCGACGCGTGTTTCGTGGTCCTGGCCTGCGGCAGCAGCGGCGTGAGCGCCCGGCTCGGGCTCGCGGTGGCGAAGAAGGCGGTGGCGCTCTCGACCGGGCGCACCCGCATCAAGCGCGCGGTGCGCGAGAGCTTCCGGAAATGGCGCCCGGACCTGCCGGCGCTGGACATCGTGGTCCAGGCGCGGGCGGCGGCGGGGCAGAGGGACAATGCGGAACTGCGCGCCAGCCTCGACTGGCATTGGCAGGAAGTGATCAAGCGATGCAGACCCTCCTGATACTCCCGATCCGCTTCTATAGATATTTCATCAGCCCGCACTTGGGCGTGCGCTGCCGTTACGAACCCAGCTGTTCGCTCTACGCCATCGAGGCCATCCAGGAACATGGCGCCCTCAAGGGCGGCTGGCTGGGCGTGAAGCGCATCTGCCGTTGCCATCCTTTCTACGCCGGCGGTTATGATCCCGTGCCGCGGCGCTCAGGACACCCGCATGGATAACCGCCGCATCTTCCTCCTGGCTGCGTTCCTGTTCGTGGCCTTCCTGCTCTACCAGGCCTGGATGCAGGACTACGGCCCGAAACCGGAGCCGCAGGCCGTTGCACCGGCGCCGGCCACCGCCGTCGCGCCCGGCATCGCCAACACCGCGCCCGGCGCGGCAAGCGGGGCAGGTGTCCCGGCCGCTTCCGCCGTACCGGCGCCCGCGAAGCTCGTGCAGGGCAAGACGCTGCACGTGCGCACCGACGTGCTGGACCTCGTGATCGACACCGCCGGCGGCACGATCCGCAGCGCGGAACTGCTGAAGTACCCAGAGGACCTCAAGCACCCCGAGCAGCACGTGCGCGTGCTGGACGACCGGGACGCGACGCTCCTGGTGCTGCAGGGCGGCCTGCAGGCGGGGCAGGGGCAGGCGGCGCCGGGCGCCGACGCGGTCTACACCGCGGCCCAGAGCGACTATGTACTGGCGGACGGCAGCGACACCCTCAAGGTGACGCTCAGCTGGGACGACGGCCACGGCCTCACCGTGGACAAGATCTATACGCTCAAGCGCGGCAGCTACGTGATCGGCATGGATTACGCCGTGCACAACGACGGCAAGACCGCCTGGCAGGGCAGCGCCTGGTCCCAGTGGCAGAACCAGTACACGGCGCCCCACAACAGCATGTTCAGCGCCAGCCGTTACGACTACCAGAAGACGGCGATCTACGGCGCCGACGGCTACCAGGAACACGAGTTCAAGGACATCGCCGAGAAGCCCATCGCCGAGACGGTGAACGGCGGCTGGGCGGCGGTGGTGAACCATTACTTCCTGGCGGCCATCATCCCGGCGGCGGCCCAGGGGACGCAGTACTACAGCCGTTCCCTCGGCGACTCGCGCTTCGTCACCGGCACGGTGTCACCGGCCGAGAGCGTCGCGCCCGGCGCCAGCGCGAGCTTCGAATCCACCCTCTACGTGGGACCCAAGCTGCAGAACAGCCTCGCGGCCGTGGCCAAGGGCCTCGAGCTCACGGTGGACTACGGCAAGCTCACCATCATCGCCCAGCCCATCTTCTGGGTGCTGGAGCACATCGAGCGGCTCATCGGCAACTGGGGCTGGTCGATCCTGATCCTGACCCTGATCTTCAAGGCGCTCACCTACAAGCTCAACGAGATCAGCGGCCGCTCCATGGCGAAGATGCGCCAGGTGCAGCCGCGCATCAAGGCGATCCAGGAGCGCTACAAGGACGACCGCCAGCGCCAGAGCCAGGCGATGATGGAGCTGTACAAGAAGGAGAAGATCAACCCGGCGAGCGGGTGCTTCCCCATGCTCATCCAGATCCCGATCTTCTTCGCCCTGTACTACGTGCTGGTGTACAGCGTGGAGCTGCGCCAGGCGCCCTGGACGCTGTGGATCCACGACCTCTCGGCGCCGGATCCGTACTACGTGATGCCGGTGCTCTACGGCGTCGCCATGTTCATCCAGCAGCACCTGCAGCCCCAGCCGACGACGGACAAGACCCAGGCGATGATGATGAAGTTCATGCCCCTGGCGCTGATGATCTTCTATATGGTGCTGCCGGCGGGCCTGGTGCTCTATTACCTGGCCAACTCCCTCATCACCATCGCGCAGCAGCGCTACATCAACAAGCTGATAGAACGCGAGAGCAAGAGGACCTGACCAACGAGGGCTGCGGAAGCGGCCCTCACTCTTTCAGCCGGGTGGCGATGCGGGACACGTGCGACAGCGTGTTGTGCACCGGGCACTTGTCGGCGATCTCCAGCAGCCTCTGCCGTTGCTCCGGCGTCAGGTTCCCCTCGAACTCCAGCTCCCGCTCGAAGCTGTCCACCTTGCCTTCCTTGGTCTCGCATTCTGCGCAATCCTTGGCGTAGATCTTGTCGTGGCTGAGCCGCACCTTGATGGACTTGAGCGGCCACTGCTTGCGGTCGGCGTACATGCGCACGGTGATGGCGGTGCAGGCGCCGAGCGCGGCAGTGAGCAGGCCGTAGGGGTTGGGGCCCGTGTCGGTGCCGCCCGCGTCCTTGGGTTCGTCGGCGGTGAGCATGTGCGGGCCGGCGTAGAGGTCGGTACGGTAATGTTCTTCACCGATGTGGGCGATCACCTCGCCGTCCAGGGCGGGACTCTCGAGGGGCTGCATGCCGAGCTCGCCCAGGTACTTGCTGGCCCAGGCCCCCAAGATCACGCCCACGTATTCGGAATCGGCCTCCCGGCTCAGCAGGTGGTCGGCGCCGTTCAGGCTCACGAAGCTCTTGGGGTGCAGGGCCGCGGTGAAGATGTCGGCGGCGTTGCTGATGTTCACGGTGGCGTCGGTGGGGGAGTGGAACACCAGGAGCGCCTTGCGCAGGTTGCGCAGATTGTCGCGCCAGGGGTGATTGGCGAGGTCGTCCAGGAAGGCCTTCTTGAAATGGAATTTGCGGCCCACGAGCATCACGTCCGCCTCGCCCTCGAGCTCGATGGTCTCCCGGCCTGGGCCCAGCAGCCCCGCCACGTGCTCGGGGTTCGCCGGGGCGGCGATGGTGGCCACGGCCACGGAGCTCGGGATCAGGTGCGCCGCCTCCAGCGCCGCCGCGCCCCCCAGGGAATGTCCCACCAGGATCTTGGGGGCGGCGTAGCTCTTCTCAAGGAAGGTGGCGGCGGCCACCAGGTCGGAGACGTTGGTGCTCAAGGTGGTGTCGGCGAAGTCCCCCTCGCTCTCGCCCAGGCCCGTGAAGTCGAAGCGCAGGGTGGCGATGCCCTCCCGGGCCAGGGCCCGGGAGATGTTCACGGCGGCGCGCACGTCCTTACCGCAGGTGAAGCAGTGGGCATAGAGGGCGTAGGCCCGGGGCTTGCCGTTGGGGGGCAGGCTCAGGCGCCCGGCGAGCATCTGGCCCTGGGCGTTGGGGAAGCGGACGGGCGTGCCGGGCATGGGGCTGGCCTCTGTTAACGTATCGAGTGAAAGAGTGTGGAGCCTGCGTGTCTATTACACAAACCATGCAGAAGAATCAGGAAACCATCGCCGCCATCGCCACCCCACCGGGCAAAGGCGGGGTCGGCATCATCCGGGTCTCGGGGCCGAGGGCGGCGGACATCGCCCTCAGGATCGGCGGCGAGACGCCGGAGCCACGCCGCATCGCGGTGCGGGGTTTCAGGGATGACGACGGCGGCCTGATCGACTCCGGCCTCTTGCTCTATTTCGCGGCGCCCAACTCCTTCACCGGGGAGGACGTGCTGGAGCTCCACGGCCACGGGGGCCCGGTGGTGCTGGATCTCCTGCTGCAGCGGGTGCTCGCCCTGGGCGCGCGCCTGGCGCGGCCGGGGGAGTTCTCGGAGCGGGCCTTCTTAAACGACAAGCTGGACCTGGCCCAGGCGGAGGCGGTGGCGGACTTGATCGACAGCGGCACGGCCCAGGCGGCGCGGGCCGCCATGCGCTCCCTCTCGGGGGAGTTCTCGGCCCAGGTGCAGGCGCTGGTGGATGCGCTCACCTCGCTGCGCTGCTACGTGGAGGCGGCCATCGATTTCCCGGACGAGGAGGTGGACTTCCTCACGGAGGGGGACGTGGCGGGGAGGCTCGAAGGCATCCGCGACCGCTTCGAGATGCTGG
>DASUBN010000321.1:0-4214 GCA_035763245.1 Gammaproteobacteria bacterium
CACGGCCTGAGCGCCGATGCGGCCCTGGAGCATCTGCACCCGCGCTTCAAGGCGGTGGAGGGCACTCTCGCCTGGTATTCCCTGGAATACTGGTCCCGGGAGCTGGATATGGACATCCTCACCCTGAAGCGGGAAGTGGAACATCTCATCCAGGTGCTGCCTCATGCGGAGCAGTTCCTGCAGACCATGCGGGCCATGCGGAAACGGCTCGTGCTCGTCACCAACGCCCACGCGCCGGTGCTGGGTCTCAAGATGGAGCGCACCCGGCTCGATGCCTATTTCGACAACATCGTCTCCTCCCATGACCTGGGGCATCCCAAGGAGACCCCGGATTTCTGGCAGCGTCTGCAGGAGACCGAGCCCTTCGATCCCGACGCTACGCTCCTGGCGGACGACAGCCTGCCGGTGCTACGGGCGGCCCGGGACTACGGCCTGAAGCACATCGTGGCCATGCGCCGCCCGGACTCCAGGCGCCCGGCGAGGGAGATGGAGGGGTTTGCCGCAGTCGAGAGTTTTGCGGAACTCTTAAATCAGAAAGGGGATTAGAGCCCGAGTCCTGCGCCGGTACTCGGCGTAGTGCTCGCCGAAGTGTGTGCCCATGACCCGTTCTTCGAGCCTGATCTTGTGCAGGAAGATGGCGAGCATGATGGCGATGGAGAAGAGCCCGCCAAGGTGACCGAGTGCCAGGGCCGATCCGCCGAAGCCCAGCAAGGCACCGGTGTAGATGGGGTGGCGCACCAGGGTATAGGGCCCGCGGGTCACGAGTTCATGGTCTTCCTTGATGGTCACGCGGCCGCTCCAGTTGCGGCCCAGGGTGCCGCGCGCCCAGAAGGCGAAGCCCATGCCGGCGCAGGCGAGCAGCAGGCCCGGCAGGTAGGTGGCGTCGCTGTGGGCGGTGAAGCTCGTATCCATGAAGCTCCCCAACCAGCCGGGGGCCAGCAGCAGCACGATGGCGAGCAATATGCCCACCACCACCGGGATGCGGGTGATGAGAGGTTCCTTCCGGGTGGCGCGCTTGGTGCCCATGGCAGCCACGCCCCAGTACAGCTCCCAAAGCGCGAATACCGCTACGATCAGCCAATAGCGCCAGTCGAAGCTCATCGCCGGCCTCTACCACCGCCCCCGCCGCTGCGGCCACCACGTCCGCGGCCGCCACCCCCTCCGCCACGTCTTCCGCCGCCGCCCCCACGGCCACCGCCATGATGGATCGGCCGGTGGCGCTCGCGTTTCTCCGGCGGCCCGAGTTCGGTCAGGAGCCCCGCTTCCATGGCCGCGCGGGGGATGGAGTGGCCGATGTACTGCTCGATGTCCGGCAGCGAGAAGGAGTATTCCTCGCAGGCAAAGCTCAGGGCGTCGCCGAAGGCGCCGGCCCGGGCGGTGCGCCCGATGCGGTGCACGTAGTCTTCCGCGTCCTGGGGCAGGTCGTAGTTGAACACATGGCTCACGTCCGGGATGTGCAGGCCGCGGGAGGCCACATCGGTGGTCACGAGGATCGGCAGCTCGCCCGCGGTGAACTCGCGCAAGAGGCGCAGGCGCTTGTTCTGGGGCACGTCGCCCGAGAGCACCTCGCACTTGAAGCCGTTGCCGTTCAGGGTCGCGACCACGTCCTCGGCCACCCGCTTGGTGTTCACGAACACCATGGTGCGGTGCGGGTCAATCTTGCGCAGCAGGCCCACGAGCAGCGGCAGCTTCTCGTTGCTAGCCGGGAAGTAGAGCGCCTGGCGCACGTTGTCGGCGGTGACCTTGTCGGGCTCGATGCGCACGAACTCGGCGTTGTTCATGTGCTCGTAGGAGAGCTCCATGACCCGGTGCGAGAGCGTGGCCGAGAACAGCATCGAGAGCCGCTGGGTCGGATGCGGCAGGCGGCGCAAGAGGTAGCGCACGTCGGCGATGAAGCCCATGTCGAACATGCGATCCGCCTCGTCCAGCACAAGCACCTCGGCCACGTGCAGGTCGAAGATGTGCTGCTTCATGTAGTCGATGAGCCGGCCCGGCGTGCCGATGAGCACGTCCACGCCCTCGGCCACCCGGTTGCGCTGCTTCTCGTAGTCCTCGCCGCCATAGACCACCGCCATGGAGAGGCCCGTGTGGGCGCCGAGCACTAGCGCGTCCTTGTGGATCTGCACCGCCAGCTCGCGGGTGGGCGCGATCACGAGGGCCCGGGGCTGGTCCTTCTTGCGGTTGGCGGGGGCGGGGTGGGTGAGCAGGCGTTGGAACAGGGCGAGCAGGAAGGCGGCGGTCTTGCCGGTGCCGGTCTGCGCCTGGCCGGCGACGTCGCGCCCGGCGAGCAATATCGGCAGGGTCTCGGCCTGGATCGGGGTACAACCCTTGAAGCCCGCTTCCCGCACGCTCTGCAGCAGCGGTTCGGCCAGGCCCAGGGACTCGAATTTAAGGTCGCTCAATGTGCGGAATCCGTTGGTTGCGCGGGGCTTGCATTCTTTTCGCGATTGGGCTCAAATACCCCAATAACGTCTTATCCGCCCGCGCCCCGTGCGGGCTGATTTCCAAGCGATTCACCAGGTTCCAACACCCAGCGCAGCGAGCAAGCCGCGATATTGTGCCTTAACCGGCACCTGCCGTCACATCATCCCGCCGGACTTTTCGGAATATCACGCGCCCGCCCGCCACGCCCCATTAGGCAAGACCCGAGCCCTTCAAGGAGGCTTTGAAACCGTGAGCGACCAAATCGTCCATACCAGCGATGCCAATTTCGACAACGACGTGCTCAAGTCCAGCGTGCCCGTGCTGGTGGACTACTGGGCAGAATGGTGCGGCCCCTGCAAGATGATCGCCCCGATCCTGGATGAGATCGCCAAGGACTACGGTGGCAAGCTCAGGATCGCCAAGGTCAACGTGGATGAGAACCAGCACGTGACCCAGAAGTACGGCATCCGCAGCATCCCCACGCTCATGATGTTCAAGGATGGCAACGTCCAGGCCCAGAAGGTCGGCGCCATGTCCAAGTCCCAGCTCGCCGCTTTCATCGAGACCAACATCTGAACCGCGATGCGCGCCCCAGACCCCTCTCCCGTCACTCCCACCCGGTTCCCGCCGGGCACCAACCGATAACCAAAAACTGAGTCACACATACCTATGAATTTGACAGAACTCAAACGCAGGCCGGCCGAGAAGATCATCGAGCTGGCGGAGTCCATGGGGCTCGAAGGCATGGCACGTTCGCGCAAGACGGACGTGATCTTCTCCATCCTCAAGGCCCATGCCCGCAACGGCGAGGAGATCTCCGGCGACGGCGTGCTCGAGATCCTGCAGGACGGCTTCGGCTTCCTGCGCTCCGCGGAAGGTTCCTACCTCGCGGGCCCGGACGACATCTACGTCTCCCCGAGCCAGATCCGCCGCTTCAACCTGCGTACCGGCGATTCCGTGGCCGGCAAGATCCGCCCCCCGAAGGAGGGTGAGCGCTACTTCGCGCTGCTCAAGGTCGACCACATCAACTTCGACCCGCCCGAGAACGCCAAGAACAAGGTGCTGTTCGAGAACCTCACGCCGCTGTTCCCCAAGCGGCGCCTCAAGATGGAGCGCGGCAACGGCTCCACCGAGGACATCACCGCCCGCATCATCGACATGGTGGCGCCCATCGGCATGGGCCAGCGCGGCCTCATCGTCTCGCCGCCCAAGGCCGGCAAGACCATGATGCTGCAGAACATCGCCCAGTCCATCGCCGCCAACTACCCCGACGTCTACCTCATCGTGCTGCTCATCGACGAGCGTCCCGAGGAAGTCACCGAGATGCAGCGCTCCGTGAAGGGCGAGGTCGTGTCCTCCACCTTCGACGAGCCCGCCACCCGCCACGTGCAGGTGGCCGAGATGGTCATCGAGAAGGCCAAGCGCCTCGTCGAGCACAAGCGCGACGTGGTGATCCTGCTCGACTCCATCACCCGCCTGGGCCGTGCCTACAACACCGTGGTGCCCGCCTCCGGCAAGGTGCTCACGGGCGGCGTGGACGCCAACGCCCTGCAGCGCCCCAAGCGCTTCTTCGGCGCCGCGCGCAACATCGAGGAGGGCGGCTCGCTCACCATCCTCGCCACCGCGCTGGTCGAGACCGGCTCGCGCATGGGCGACGTGATCTACGAGGAGTTCAAGGGCACCGGCAATATGGAAATCAATCTGGATCGCCGGCTTGTCGATAAGCGTGTGTTCCCAACAATCGATATTAACCGCTCGGGCACTCGTAAAGACGAGCTGCTGCTTCCGCC
>DASUBN010000322.1:0-4138 GCA_035763245.1 Gammaproteobacteria bacterium
TCAGGCAGCACGCACCCTGGATATCCGCCTGCTCTCCGCCGCCGAACCGCGCATAGAGGCCCAGCTCGATCAGGGGCTCTTCCGCCGCGACCTCTTCACCCGGCTCGCTTCGGTGAGTCTCAAGGTGCCGGCACTGCGGGAGTACCGGGAGGATGTGCCGGAGCTCCTGCGCTATTACACCGATATCCTGGTGGACCAGCACAACCTCAAGTACCGGCGCTTCAGCGTGGCGGCCCAGAACCGGCTACGCAACTATCCTTGGCCTGGCAACGTGCGCGAACTCCAGAATCTGGTGCAGCGCGTGTTGATGCTGGGCGAGGAGGGCGAGGTAACCCTGGAGGAGGTGGAAGCCGCCATCGCACCTCTTTCCGCCGTGGATGGCGAGGCTCTGGTGAAGCAGGACATCCTGGCCATGCCGCTGCGCGAGGCGCGCGAACACTTCGAACGGGCTTATCTCGAGCAACAGCTGCAGCTCTGCGGTGGCAAGGTGGGCAAACTGGCGGAGCGGGTGGGTATGGAACGCACGCACCTCTACCGCAAGCTCAACTCATTGGGGATCGATTTCAGGCAGTTGGGCGGTGACGACGATGGCTGAGCGCGGTTACTGCCTGATGACCATCGGGCCCGCTGCGTAGCGGCGAGCGAGCAGGCAGGGACGATGCCCACCCTGGAAGCGGCACCAGGGATGGGTCTGGAATCTGCTTTGCTGCTATGCGGGATTACTGTTTGATAACCAACGGCTCTATATGTTGAGCCGCTAGTTTCTCCCGCACCGCATTCAATTCCTTCAGATCCTTGATCGGTCCTATGCGCACCCGGTTCCAGGTGTTGCCGTTGTTCACCTGCACCGACTGGATGCTGGACTCGATACCCTGCAGCGCGAGCGTCGCCTTCATGCGGTCCGCGTCCGCGTAGCTGGGGAAGGAGCCTACCTGCAGGATATAGCTGCCGGGCTGCCGCACCGGTGAGGAGGGGTTGCCGGACTTCACGTCCTTATCCTGGCCCGGGATCACAACTTGGAAGGAGGGCAGCATCTTGTAGAAGTCGAAATGGGGCGCGGTGGAAGCCGGCGCCGCGGCAACCGTACCGGGCGCGGGCGCAGTGTTCCTGGTGCCCACATGCTTGCCCGCGTGCAGCTCCGCCTGCCAGAGGATGGGCCCGCCCTTGAGGATGGCGAAGCAGGCGATGATCCCCAAGATGAACCAGCCCCACCCCGGGAAGCCGCCGCCCTTTTTCTTGGGCTTGTCTTTCGGTTTCGGGCTGTTCTTGTAATCTTTCGCCATGCCTACATGCTATCAGGTGCGGAGACGCCCAAGAGGTTCAGGCCGTTCCTGAGCACCTGCCGCGTGGCCAGGGCCAGGGTGAGACGTGCATCCCTGAGGTCCACATCGTCCACCAGGAACGGGCAGTTGTCGTAGAAGCCGTGGAAGGCCGCGGCCAGCTCCCGCAGGTACTGCGCCATGAGGTGCGGCTCCAGAGTGCGGGCGGCGGACTCCAGCAGTTCTGGATACCGCGAGAGCTCGGTCATCAGCGCCTGCTCGTGCACGCCGTCCAGACGCGCGGCCCTGGCGAGGCCGTTGGACTGGTCAAACCCGATCTTCTTTTCAGTACGCTGGCGCTCCACGCTCATGATGCGGGCGTGGGCGTACTGGATGTAGAACACCGGGTTGTCGTTGCTCTTGGACGTCGCCAGGTCCACGTCGAAAGTGAGCTGCGAGTCTGCCTTGCGCGCTACCAGGAAGTAGCGCGTCGCATCCTTTCCCGCCATGTCGATCAGGTCGCGCAGGGTCACGTAGCTGCCGGCGCGCTTGGAGAGTTTCACTTCCTCGCCGCCCTTCATCACCAGCACCATCTGGTGCAGCACATATTCGGGCCAGCCCTTAGGTATCCCTAAGTCCAGCGCCTGCAGGCCGATCTTCACCCGTGTGGCGGTGGAGTGATGGTCGGAGCCCTGCTCGTCGATGACCCTAAGGAAGCCGCGCTGCCACTTGCTGAGGTGATAGGCCACGTCCGGCAGGAAGTAGGTGTACGTCCCGTCGGATTTGCGCATCACCCGGTCCTTGTCGTCGCCGAAGTCCGTGGTCTTGAGCCACAGTGCGCCGTCCTTCTCGTAGGTGTGGCCGTGCTTAACCAATTCTTTGACGGTCGCTTCCACCCGGCCCTCGGTATAGAGGGAGGATTCGAGGAAATACATGTCGAATTTCACGCCGAAAGCCCTGAGGTCCAGGTCCTGTTCATGGCGCAGGTAGGCCACCGCGAAATCACGGATGGCAGCCAGATCCTGCGGGTCACCCTTGGCGGTCACGTCCCGGTCGTCGGCGTGGGCAGTCTCCTTCGCGAGGTAAGCCTTGGCCACGTCCTTGATGTATTCGCCCCGATAGCCGTCCGCGGGCCAATCGGCTTGCTCCGGCTCGACGCCCAGGCAACGGGCCTGCACGGACTTGGCCAGGTTCTCGATCTGGGCGCCGGCATCGTTGTAGTAGAACTCGCGGCTCACGGACCAGCCGGTGGCCTCCAGGAGGCGTGCCAGGCTGTCGCCCACGGCCGCGCCGCGACCGTGGCCCACGTGCAGGGGGCCCGTCGGGTTCGCCGAGACGAACTCGATCATCGCCTTGGCACCCTTGCCGGATTTGTTGGTGCCGTATCTCTCGCCGGCCGTGATGATGCCCTTGAGCTCGGCGTGATAAGCGGAGGACGCCAGGAAGAAGTTGATGAAACCAGGACCCGCGATCTCGGTCTTGGCGACGAGGTCGTTCTTGGGGAGAGCGCTGATCACTTCCTCGGCGAAGTCGCGGGGCTTCTTGCCGACGGTCTTGGAGAACGCCAGCGCCACGCTGGTGGCGAAGTCGCCATGCTTGCGGTCGCGGGCGCGCTCCACCAAGGAGCCTTCAGGCGCGGTCAGGCCTAGGGCTTTGAGGGCATCGCGCAGAAGTATGTCGAGAGCGTGTTTCATGCGGCGCAGATTTTACCGTTTGGCCGCGGGGAAAGCCCGTTCAATCGAGGCTCACCGGGTCCACGTCCACCGACCAACGCACGCGGCGGGCTTGTTTGAGTGCGCCGATTTCCGGCAAGGCAGCCGCCAAGAGTCGCTGCAGGGGGGCACGCTGGGAGGACTGCAGCAGGAGATGGGCGCGGTAGCGGCCGGCGCGCCGCTCCATGGGCGCAGGCGCGGGGCCCAGGAGAGTCGCTTCGGGCCGCGGCCCTAGGTGACGGATGAGCAGCTCCCGGACCGCTTCCAGGAAGGCGACGGGAGCGCCTTCGCCGGGTGCTTCGGCCCGCAACAGCGCCAGGGCGGCATAAGGCGGCAGGCCTGCGAGCTTGCGTTCTTCCAGGGCTGCCTTGGCGAAGCTGCCGTAACCGTCCCGTACCAAGTGCCGCAGCAGCGGATGGTCCGGTTGGTGAGTCTGGATCAGCACTTCGCCGGGCCGGTCCGCCCGTCCGGCGCGGCCCGCCACCTGGGTGATGAGCTGAGCCATGCGTTCGCTGGCGCGGAAGTCGGCGCTGAACAGACCCTGGTCCGCGTCCAGCACACCCACCAGCGTGACCTTGGGGAAGTCGTGGCCCTTGGCCAGCATCTGGGTGCCCACCAGGAGTCTCCTGCGTCCGTGTTGCACATCTTCCAGCAGCCGTTCCATGCTGCCCTTGCGGCGGGTGCTGTCCCGATCCACCCGCGCTACGCCGGCGCCCGGGAACAGCGTCGCTAACGCCTGCTCGATGCGTTCCGTGCCGTGACCCACGGCCCCAAAAGCGCTGCTGCCGCACTGGCTGCAGCGGGCCGGCGCCGGGCGCTCGGAGCCGCAATGGTGGCACACGAGGCGGTGCCGGCCATGCAGGGTCATGCGCGCGTCGCAGCGGCGGCATTGCTCTGTGCTGCCGCAGTCGTGGCACAGGAAAGTGGGTGCATAGCCACGACGGTTGAGGAACAGGAGCACTTGGCCGTCGGCGTCGAGGTGGCGGCGGACGGCGTCCAGCATCAAGTCCGAGAGCCCCTCCTTGAGTGGGCGAGTGCGGATGTCCAAGAGGCGCATTTCCGGATGACGAGCGCTGCCGGCCCGTTCCGGGAGCGAGAGCGAGGTGTAACGCCCCTGGGCGGCGTTGTATAGGGATTCCAATGAGGGTGTGGCGGAGCCCAGCACCA
>DASUBN010000323.1:0-7527 GCA_035763245.1 Gammaproteobacteria bacterium
GCCCGGGGTGGGCTCGTTTTACCGTTGGCAAGGGAAAGTGGAGGAAGCTGCGGAAGCGCTCCTCATCATCAAGACGGCGGCCGCGCGCTTCGAGGCGGTGCAGAAGCGGATCAAGGAACTGCACTCTTATGAGTTGCCCGAGATCATCGCCGTGTCGATCACGGCCGGATCGAAGGAATACTTGGATTGGATAGCGGACAACACGAAATGAACGCGGGAATCGCCGGCGAAGCGCCGATGCGAAATCGCGACCGGCATCCTTGCCGGGTTCCGGCCCCTCCAATGGGCCGGGCTACTTTCTTGTCGCGACAAGAAAGTAGCCAAAGAAACGCTCCCCGGAGCGCTGGGTGCGGAAGCCGCACCGTCCCTGCGCCCTTCCTTCGCAGCGGAGTTCCGCACACGGCATCTCCCTATGCCGGGTGCGGAAGCTCGCCTTCCCTGGCTTCGCCCCCTGCGGGGCTGACCTTGCTCAGTCCAGTGCTCGGCACGCTTTACGGGTGGGGAAAGAATCGCGCGGTCAGCCGTGAGTTCTTAACACCCGTGGATGACGCCGAGAGCACAGTGGCGCAGGGTAAGCCTGCGCAGCAGGACGGGGCGAGGGAACGCCCCGTACCGGCGACCGGTGCAGGGACGCGCCGTGAGCCGGGCCCCGAGCACACGAGCATCGAGGGGAGACATCTGAAATCAGGCGATCCCGCGCCTGATTTCAGATGCGTCCGTCATCCCCGGGACGGTTTTCTTTGGCCACTTTCTTTGTCCGCACAAAGAAAGTGGCCCGGCCCTTCGGGAGGGGCCGGAACCTCCACAGGGAAGTGGAGTTCTCTTGAATACGATTCTCGAAACGGTGGAAGCCTGGATCATCTAAATTGAATTTCGGAAAGCACCCAATGAAAAAACTTCTGCTCCTGGCGCTTCTGGTCCTCTCTCCTCTCGCGGCTTCCGCGGACGAGCAACCTCTTCCACCCGATCAGGCCTACAAGATGACGGCGACCGCCGCGCCGGGCGCCATCACCCTCCACTGGGACATCCTCAAGGGCTACTACCTCTATAAGGACAAGTTCCGCTTCGTGAGCCACATCACGGGCATCAAGCTCGGCAAGCCGCAGTTGCCCGCCGGCGAGGTGAAGACCGACCCTTACTTCGGCAAGCAGGAGGTGTATCACAACGCGGTGACGGCCACCCTGCCCTACACGGGCCAGGGGAAGCTGGACCTGGAGGTGGTCTACCAGGGCTGCAACGAGGTGGTGGGCTTCTGCTATCCGCCCCAGCACAAGACCGTGAGCCTGATGCTGGCGGCGGCGGTAGCTGCTCCTGCGGCGACTTCCGGGGTCAAGCCCCCGGATTTGGAAGCGCTAGTGAACGGCGGCAGTGCCCAGAAGTTCCTGCCCGCGGACCAGGCCTTCAAGTACGTGGCCCAGGCCAAGGACGAGAACACGCTGGAGCTGCGCTGGCAGGTGACGCCGGGCTATTACCTCTATAGACAGAAGTTCGCGTTCACGAGCGACAACCCGGACGTGGTCTTGGGCACGCCGGACTTCCCGGAAGGGCAGATCAAGAACGACCCGTATTTCGGCACCAGCGAGATCTACACCCAGGACCTCGACATCCTGGTGCCGGTGACCCGCAACAACGGCGCGGGCAAGTTCAACCTGACGGCGAGCTACCAGGGCTGCGCCGAGGCGGGTTTCTGCTATCCGCCCATCACCCACACCCAAGCCATCGACCTCGGCGCCGCCGGGCCGATGGTGGGCCCCGCCCCGGGGGTGCAGCCGGTGGCGGAGCAGGACCGGCTGGCGGCCCTGGTGAGGAGCGGGAACCTGGCCTGGGTGTTCCTGGCCTTCATCGGCTTCGGCATGCTGCTGACCTTCACGCCCTGCGTGCTGCCCATTATCCCCATCATCTCGGGGCTGATCGTGGGCCAGCACGACCGCAAGCTCGCCGCCCACCACGCCTTCGCGCTCTCCATGACCTACGTGCTGGCCATGGCGGCGACCTACGCGGTGGCCGGGGTGATCGTGGGCCTCGCGGGCGCGAACGTGCAGGCGGCGCTGCAGAACCCCTACGTGCTCACGGTGTTCAGCCTGATCTTCGTGGCGCTGGCGCTCTCGATGTTCGGCTTCTATGAGCTGCAGATGCCGAGCGCCCTGCAGTCGCGCCTCACGGACCACAGCAACCGGCAGCCGTCGGGCGCCTTCGTGGGGGTGGCGGTGATGGGGGTGCTCTCGGCGCTGATCGTGGGCCCCTGCATCACGGCGCCGCTGGTGGCGGCCCTGCTGGTGATCGGCGAGACGGGCTCGGGCCTGCGCGGCGGGCTCGCGCTCTTCGCGCTGGGCCTCGGCATGGGGGTGCCGCTGCTCGTCATCGGCACTTCGGCGGGCAAGCTCCTGCCCAAGGCCGGCCACTGGATGAACACGGTGAAGCACGTGTTCGGGGTGGTGATGCTGGCCATGGCGATCTGGTTCATATCCCGGGTGCTGCCGGGCCCAGTGACGCTGCTGCTCTGGGCGGCGCTCGCCATCGTCTGCGGCGTGTATCTCGGGGCGCTGGAACACGGCACCCAGGGCTGGGGGCGCCTGTGGAAGGGCCTCGGTGTCATCGCGCTGCTCTACGGGGTGATCCTGCTCATCGGCGCGGCCACGGGCGGGGACGATCCCTTGGCGCCGCTCTCGCATTTCAGCATGCCGGGCCGCACCGCTACGGCCATGCCCGGCGCGGCGGGCACGGCGGCGCCCAAGCCCGCCGCCGGGGAAAGCGCCTTGCCCTTCAAGCCGGAGAGGTCCGTGGCGGAGCTGGACCAGGCGCTGGCGGCGGCCTCGGCGGCCGGCAAGCCGGCGATGCTGGATTTCACCGCCAGCTGGTGCGTCTCCTGCCAGGAGATGGAGCACGAGACCTACCCGGACCCGCGGGTGCAGGCGGCGCTCGCGAACGCGGTGCTGCTGCAGGCGGACGTGACCGCCAACGACGCGGACGACAAGGCGCTCTACAAGCGCTTCGGCATCTTCGGGCCGCCCTCCATCATGTTCTTCGACACCGGCGGCAACGAGGTGGCCCGGGACCGGGTGGTGGGCTACATGGGCCCGGCGGATTTCACGGCCCGCATCCACGACGCCTTCGGCACCCGCTGAGATACGACTTTTCCCTAGCCTTGGCCCCAGGGGCTGTAGGAAAATCCGCGTCTCGACACCGACCGCCCCGGAGACCCTTAGGATGCAAGCGCCCCGTCACGCCGCCTTGATCGTGCTCCTCCTGGTCGCCGCCGGCGCCGCCGGTTTCGGCGTGTACCAGTGGATGGCGGCGCCCATGCCCCCGGCTCCGGCCCAGGGGGCGATGCCGCCGGCCGCCAAGGCCATGAGCCCGGACGAGGCGCTCAACCTCCAGTTCGATTCCCTGGACGGCGCCGGCAGCCACGCGCTGGCGGACTGGAAGGGCAAGACGCTGCTGGTGAACTACTGGGCCACCTGGTGCCAGCCCTGCCGCCAGGAGATCCCGCTCCTGGTGAAGCTCCAGGCCCAGTACGCGGCGGCCGGGTTGCAGGTGGTGGGCATCGCCACGGACGAGACCGGCGAGAATGACGTGAGGACCTTCCTGAAGCGCATGGTGGTGAACTACCCGATACTCATGGGCACGGACGAGGTGGGCAGCATGGTGGCCGGCTTCGGCGGCAGCCTGATCGGCCTGCCCTACAGCGTGGTGCTGGGCAATGATGGGAAAGTGCTGGCGATCCACGCCGGAGAATTGCATCCAGACGAAGCACAGAAGCTGGTGCAGAAGGCCCTGGCCAGCGCCGGCCCCGCCTCCGGCAGCACCGCGGCGCCGGCCGCGGCTACCCGGGTGGTAACCACCGCCAAATAAGGCCTATCTCCCTCGAATTTGCCTATTCCGTGACCCGGTACCGTAGACAAACCCGCTTCCATCACCCACAATTATCCGGCCCCATGGTAGAGTGGGCCCGGTGGCGAGACCCGGCAGTAGAATCCGGGCTCAAAATCGGCGAATGACCGGCTATCTGACGCCTAACTTCTTATATCGATTGCTTTAGGTACTAACGGACTCGCCCTTGGAATGAGGCGAGGCCGTGGGGTTTCCACCCCTGAAACGGGGGTCGGAAAAGGGTGAAGAACCCGCGACTGCCCCCGGAAGATCGGCAGGGATCGTGCCGGTAAAACGCGTCAACATCCCTGAACCGGAGTGAACGTGGCCCAGATCCTGCTGCTCAACGGCCCGAACCTGAACCTCCTGGGCAAGCGGGAGCCCCATCTCTACGGGCCCGATACCCTGGTGGCCATCGAGAAGCACGTGGCGGCCATCGCCAAGCAGATGGGCCACGAGCTGGACGCCTTCCAGAGCAACCACGAGGGCGCGCTCATCGACCGCATCCAGAAGGCGGCCAGCGACGGCACCGCCATCATGATCTTCAACCCGGGCGGCTACACCCACACCAGCATCGCGCTGCGCGACGCCCTGCTCGCCGTGGCCCTGCCCTTCATCGAGGTGCACATCAGCAACCCGCAGCGGCGCGAGCATTTCCGCCGCCATTCCTATTTCACGGACATCTCCGCCGGCACGGTCACCGGTTTCGGCGCCCTGGGCTACGAACTCGCCCTGGTGGCCGCCGCCCGCCGCCTCGCGGCCCAGGCCGCCAACCCCCAGAACTAGCACCGCACGAGCTTCCCCAAGGAGCCTCTCATGGACATCCGCAAGGTCAAGAAACTCATCGAACTCCTGGAGGAGTCCGGCATCGCCGAGATCGAGATCACGGAGGGCGAGGAGTCGGTACGCATCAGCCGCGGGGTGAGCGCCCAGGCGCCCATGATGATGGCCGCCCCGGCGCCGGTGATGCACGCCGCCCCCGCCGCGGCTCCGGCCGCCGCCGCTCCTGCCGCCGCCGCGGCCGCCGCCCTGCCGGCGGGCCATACGGTGAAGTCGCCCATGGTGGGCACCTTCTACCGCGCCGCCTCGCCGGGGGCGAAGGCCTTCGCGGATGTGGGCCAGACGGTGAAGGAAGGGGACGTGCTCTGCATCATCGAGGCCATGAAGATGATGAACCAGATCGAGTCCGACAAGGCCGGCGTGGTCAAGGCCATCCTGGCGCAGAACGGCGACCCGGTCGAGTTTGGCCAGCCGCTCTTCATCATCGAGTGAGAGCGCGTCTTTTCCGCCCGCGCGTTGTTGCGGCAGCTTCTCGGCATGCTCATTTACACCAACGTAAACTGCGCTGCCTCGAAGCCGCTGCGCCTAGCGCGGACGGAAAATCCGCTGCTCTACCAGGCTCTCTGGCCGGGGAACTAAAAGAGATATGGCAATGCTAGAAAAAGTCGTCATCGCCAACCGCGGCGAGATCGCGCTCCGCATCCTGCGCGCCTGCAAGGAGCTCGGCATCCGCACCGTGGCGGTGCATTCCACCGTGGACAAGGACCTGAAGCACGTGCTGCTGGCGGACGAGTCGGTGTGCATCGGGCCCGCCCCCTCGGCCGAGAGCTACCTCAACATGCCGGCCATCATCAGCGCCGCCGAGGTGACGGACGCGGTGGCCATCCACCCGGGCTACGGCTTCCTGGCCGAGAACGCGGACTTCGCCGAGCGCGTGGAGCAGAGCGGCTTCATCTTCATCGGCCCGCGCCCCGACACCATCCGCCTCATGGGCGACAAGGTCTCGGCCAAGCAGGCCATGATCAAGGCCGGCGTGCCCACGGTGCCCGGCTCCGAGGGCGCCCTGCCCGAGGACCCGAAGGAGATGATGCGGCTCGGCCGCGAGGTGGGCTACCCGGTGATCATCAAGGCCGCGGGCGGCGGCGGCGGCCGCGGCATGCGCGTGGTGCACAGCGAGGCCGCGCTGGTGGCCGCCGTGGGCATGACCAAGGCCGAGGCCAAGTCGGCCTTCGGCAACGACATGGTGTACATGGAGAAGTTCCTGGAACGCCCGCGCCACGTGGAGTTCCAGGTGATGGCGGACGGCCAGGGCAACGCGGTGCACCTCGGCGAACGCGACTGCTCCATGCAGCGCCGCCACCAGAAGGTGATCGAGGAGGCGCCGGCCCCGGGCATCACCGACAAGCAGCGCCGCGCCATGGGCGAGCGCGTGGTGGAGGCCTGCAAGAACATCAAGTACCGCGGCGCCGGCACCTTCGAGTTCCTCTACCAGGACGGCAACTTCTACTTCATCGAGATGAACACCCGCGTGCAGGTGGAGCATCCGGTGACGGAGATGATCACCGGCATCGACATCGTGAAGTGGCAGCTCATGATCGCCGCCGGCATGCCCTTCACGCTCCGGCAGAAGGACATCGAGTTCAAGGGCCACGCCTTCGAGTGCCGCATCAACGCCGAGGACCCGCGCAAGTTCACCCCCTCGCCCGGCCTCATCACCCGCTGGCATCCGCCGGGCGGCCCCGGCATCCGCGTGGACTCCCACGCCTACGGCGGCTACACGGTGCCGCCCAACTACGACTCGCTCATCGGCAAGCTCATCGCCTATGGCGACGACCGGGCCTCGGCGCTGGCGCGCATGCGCACGGCCCTGGAGGAGATCGTGGTGGAGGGCATCACCACCAACGTGCCGCTGCACCGGGACCTGTTCGCCGATTCGGCGTTCGTCGCCGGGGGGACGAATATCCATTATCTCGAAAAGAAACTCGGCCTGTAGGGAAATTGATCTTTTGCCCTCTGGCGTTGTTGCAGCCGACCTCGGAATCCTCACGTACACCAAAAGTACGCTGCGGTTCCTCGGTCGCCCGCGCCTAGCCAGAGGCCAAAATCTCTAATTTCCCTTTCATGAAATGGATGCTCAGGTAATGAGCTGGATTGAACTGAAACTGGCTTTGGGAGATCTCGACTCTGAAAAGGTCGAGGAAGCACTGACCGAGGCCGGCGCCATCTCGGTGACGCTGGACGACGCCGGCGACGAACCCCTCTACGAGCCGGATCCCCTGAAGCCGCCCCTCTGGGCCGAGACGCGCATGACCGCGCTGTTCCCCGCGGACGTGGACATGGACGCGGTGCGCGCACGGCTCCTGGCACAGCTCGGGCTCGAACGGTTGCCGGCCCATCGGGTCGAGTCCCTGGATGACCGGGACTGGGTGCGGGAGTGGCTCAAGGATTTCAAACCCATGCGCTTCGGCAAGCGCCTGTGGGTCTGCCCCACGGGCTACACGCCGCCGGAGCCCGATGCGGTGAACCTGCTGCTGGATCCGGGCCTCGCCTTCGGCACCGGCACCCATGCCACCACGGCGCTCTGCCTGGAATGGCTGGATGGCGCCGACCTCACGGGCCGCAGCGTGATCGATTACGGCTGTGGCTCGGGCATCCTCGCCATCGCCGCCGCCCGCCTGGGCGCGAAGTCCGTGCACGCGGTGGACCACGATCCCCAGGCCCTCACGGCCACCCGCGACAACGCCCGGCGCAACGGCGTGGAGCACCACATCCGGGTCTCGCCGCCCGACGCCCTGCCGGACATCCACGCGGACGTGCTGCTCGCCAACATCCTGGCGGGGCCGCTCGTGGACTTGGCGCCGCGCTTCGCCCGTCGGC
>DASUBN010000324.1:0-4543 GCA_035763245.1 Gammaproteobacteria bacterium
GCTGGTGCCGGCGGGCAAAGCGCTCTATGCGGATTTCGAGGCCGACGGCCTGCCCCAGGCGGGCTTGGGCTTCGCCGTGGGCGTCTTCCCCAAGGGTGGGGACTCAGCGATGTTGACGAAGGAGATGCGCGAAGTGCTCGCGAGCGTGCTCAAGGGCGGCGTCTCCGCGGAACTGGTGGAAGCCTCCAAGCGCCAGGAGATCGCGCAGCTGGAGTTCCAGAAGAACTCGGTACCGGGACTCGCCAACGCCTGGTCCGAAGCGCTGGCGTTCCAGGGCCTGCACTCACCGGAAGACATGATCCGGGCGTTCCGTGCCGTGACCGCGGCGGACGTGGACCGGGTGGCGCACCGCTATCTGGATGAACGGCGCATGATCACCGCGGTGCTCACACCCGAGTCTTCCGGCAAGCCCATCTCCGGCAAGGGTTTCGGCGGCGCCGAGTCGCTCGCCTCCTCTCCCGAGAAGCCGGTGCCGCTGCCGGATTGGGCGGAGCAGGCCCTGGCCAATCTCAACATGCCCCAGTCCACGATCCACCCGGAGGTGAGTACGCTGCCGAACGGCATCAAGCTCATCGTGCAGCCTGAGGACGTGAGCGATACCGTGAGCGTCTACGGCGGCATTGCCAACCGCGCCGTGATGCAGGAGCCCAAGGGCCAGGACGGCGTTTCGCAGGTCCTGGATGGCTTATTCGAATACGGCAGCACCTCCCTCGACCGGCTCGCCTTTCAGAAGGCGTTGGACGACATCTCGGCCCAGGAATCCGCCGGCACGAGCTTCTCGGTGCAGGCACCGTCCCGGGATTTTGAGCGCGCGGTGCAGCTCCTCGCCGACAACGAACTGCACCCGGCGCTTCCCGCGGACGCGTTCAAGGTGGTACAGACCCAGACGGCCCGTTTCTTGGCGGGCAATCTGGAGAGCCCGGACTATCTCTTCCAGCGGGCCTACGTGAAGGGCCTGGTGCCGGCCGGCGACCCCTCGTTGCGTGAGGCCACGCCCCAGTCGGTGATGAAGCTCACTCTCGACGATGTGCGCGGCTATTATGCCGCCGCCTTCCGTCCCGACCTCGTCAGCATCGTGGTGATCGGCAAGGTCACGCCCGAAGAAGCGCGGCGGGTGGTGGAGAAGTATTTCGGGACCTGGACGGCGAAGGGCCCGCGTCCCACCACGGATCTTCCGGCCATACCCGTGAATCCGCCCTCAGAGGCCGTGGTGCCCGACCAGAGCAGCGTGCAGGATCAAGTGGCTCTGGTGCAGAGCCTCGGCACCGATCTCTTCAACCCGCAACGCTACGCCCTGGAGGTGGGTAACCAGGTGTTGGGCGGCGGTTTCTATGCCTCGCGCCTGAGCCGGGACCTGCGGGAGAAGTCGGGATTGGTGTATACGGTCAGCTCCCAGTTCCAATGGGGCCGTACCCGCGGTTTCTATCAGGTGTCCTACGGCTGCGATCCGGACAAGGTGAGCCAGGCACGCTCCCTGGTGTTGAACGACCTCGCCGCCATGCAGCAATCGCCCATCAGTGAGGTGGAGCTCTCGCGTGCCCAGGCAACATTGCTTCGGCGCATCCCGCTCAAGGCGGCGAGCATGGAGGACGTGGCCCGCAACCTGCTGAAGTATTCCCTGGATGGCGAGCCCCTGGACGAGGACGTCGTGGCGGCGCAGCACTATGCCAAGATCACCGCCGCCGAGGTGCAGGCGGCGTTCAAGCGGTGGCTGCGCCCGGCTGACATGGTGGAGGTGGTGAAGGGCCCGGAACCCAAATAGCGGCGGAGATGTCTTACAAAAAAAGACCCCGCTTTCGCGGGGTCCTTCGACTTTAAGGTACTTGAACCTGGAGTCTAGCGCCGGGTATTGCCGAGGAGGCGCAGGATTTCCATGTACAGCCATACCAGAGTGACCATCAGCGCGAAGGCGCCGTACCACTCCATGAAGCGCGGTGCGCCCATGGCGGACTGGCGGGCGATGATGTCGAAATCCAACACCAGGTTGAACGCGGCGATGGCTACGACCACCAAGCTGATGCCGATGGACAGGCTGGTGTGGCCGAACAGCACGCTCGTGTCGACGCCGAACAGCGACACCACCCAGGTGACGAGATAGAAGATCAGGATGCCGGTGGTGGCGGCGAACAGCATGCGCTTGAACCGGTCCGTGACCTTGATGAGGCCGGTGCGATAGAGCACCAGCATGCCGAAGGCCGTGGCCAGGGTTAGCCCCACCGCCTGGATGACGATGCCTGGATAGCGCAATTCGAACAGGGCCGAGATGCCGCCCAGGGCGAAGCCCTCGCAGATGGCGTAGAGGGGGGCCGTCACCGGCGACCAGTTGGGCTTGAAGGCGGTGACGAGGGCGAACACCAGGCCGCCGATGAGGCCGCCCAGAACGTAGGGGGCGACGGCGTCGAGGGTGCCCGCGGTCAGGAAGCGGTCCCAAACCCACCCGGCGGTGAGGGTCAGCAGCACCAGCATGATGACGCTCTTGCCGATGACGCCGCTGACGGTCATGCGGTCGCCGGTTATCACGCCGGGCTGCGTGAACGCCTTGGTCTTAAAGATGGGGTTGCCCGTCTTGTTCAGGTCAGCCATGTTCTCTTGCCTCGAAGCGGATGGATCGGATGGCACAATTGTACGCCGTCCGGTCGCCGGGAGGGGACGGGTTACACTGTCTACATAATAGATTGGGCCGGTCCGGATGAGTTTCAAGCGCGTCGCGAACCAGGATGAAGTGCTCGCCGCACTGGATGCAGGCGCGACCATCGTCGTGTCCGGAGAGCGGCTGGCTCGGGCCGTGCACCTGGCCCACGGCGAGGCACGACATGCCGCCGGCGCGAAGGCATGGGAGCGCCCGGAGGTGGTCTCCTACAACACCTTCCTCGACCGCTTGTATGACAAGGCCGCGGATGGCGCCCTCGGCGATCCCGCCCGCGCATTGCCCAAGCGTGTGTCCCAGGCCGCCTGCGAGAGCCACTGGGAGGAGGCGATACGCCGTTCGCCCCAGGGCGCCGTGCTGCTGCAACCCTCGGCTACCGCCCGGGAGGCGGCGCGGGCCTGGACGCTGCTCCAGGCCTACAGGCTGCCCTTGGAACGTTTCGCGGCGGAAGACGAGGATGCCAAGGCCTTCGCTGCCTGGGCGGAGACTTTTCGCAGTTCGAGCCGCACCCAAGGCTGGCTCGAGGACGCGCGCCTCATGGATTGGCTGGCGACGCGCCTGCGCGAGCGGGCCTTGCCGGCCCCGCAGCAAATGGTGTTCGCGGGTTTCGACGAGCTCACACCGCAGCAGCGGGAGTTCATCGAAAGCCTGAAGGCGGCAGGCACGGCGGTCGAAGTGCTGGCGATGGATTCGGCCGGCGCGCGGCGCGCACGGCGTCGGGTGGAGGACGACGCCCGTGCCGAGGAGCGGGCCGCCGCCGCGTGGGCGCGGGCCTTGCTGGATCAGGACCCCGCCGCGTCCATCGGCATCGTGGCCCGGGACCTGGATGCGTGCCGCAGCTCGTTGGCGCGTGCGCTGGACGATGCGCTGTGTCCCGGGGCCGCCGCGGGACGGGATGTGGCCCGTCCCTATGATCTCTCATTGGGTCAGCCGCTGGACGGCTTTCCGGTGGTGAGGGGCGCACTGGCGGCGCTGGACCTCTTGCGACGCCGCACGCCGTTTCCGACCGTGAGCCTGCTGCTGCGCTCGCCGTTCCTGGGCGGCGCCGATACCGAGCGGGATGCGCGGGCACGGCTCGAACTCAAGCTACGGGGCCGAGTGAGCGAGGTTATCGGGCTCAAGGCGCTGTCGGCTTTCGCGGCGGCACAGGGCGGCATGCCGCGGCTGCTAAGTGCGCTGCGGACGCTGATGGAAAAGGCCAGCACCTTGCCGGCGCGGCAGCTGCCTTCCTCCTGGGCGCGGGATTTCGTGGACGCACTCACCCGGGCAGGTTGGCCCGGCGAACGCGCCCTCGACAGCGACGAATACCAGGCGGTGACGGCGCTGCAGGACCTCACCGGCTCGCTGGTGCACCTGGATGCGGCCTTGGGAGCCGTCTCCTTGAGCGAGGCGCTGACGCGGCTCAGGCGCCTCGCGGCGGAACACATCTTCCAGCCCGCCGGGGGTGATGCGCCGGTGCTGGTGTTGGGTCTCTTAGAGACTTCGGGCCTCTGCTTCGATCATCTATGGGTATTGGGCATGTCGGACGCAGCCTGGCCCGCGAGTCCCCGACCTGCCGCCTTCATCCCCGTGCGGTTGCAGCGGGAGTACGGTCTGCCCCATGCCGGCGCCGCCGTGGAGCTCAAGTTCGCGCAACGGCTGACGGAACGCCTGCTGGGGAGCGCCCCGGATGTGGTGGTGAGCAGCCCGGGCAGCGAAGCGGACGAGGAGCTCAGGCCCAGTCCGCTGGTGGCGCAGTTGCCACTCACCGCGGACACCATCGTCCTGCCGCAGGATTACCGGGCACAGTTGCAGGCCCGGCATGCAGCTGTGGCAGAGACATATATAGACGGGCACGCGCCTGCGCTGCGGGGCGGAGAGCAGATCCGAGGTGGCGCCTATCTCCTGGCGGCGCAG
>DASUBN010000325.1:0-3282 GCA_035763245.1 Gammaproteobacteria bacterium
TGCATCTCCGTCACGCCCATCCAGATAGACCTCACCCGCTACACGGCCATCGACAATCTCTCCCAGTGGCTGCAGGGGATCCCCCTGGCATGAACGCCGGCCATGCCCGCGGCATCGGCATGACCTCGGCGCGCACCCGCGACCGGCTGGTGGCGCGCCTCAAGGAGCAGGGCATACGCGACCCCGTGGTGCTCAACCTGATCCGCTCCACGCCCCGGCATCTGTTCGTGGATGAGGCGCTGGCGACGCGCGCCTACGAAGACACCGCCCTGCCCATCGGCTTAGGGCAGACCATCTCCCAGCCCTACGTCGTCGCGCGCATGACCGAGGCGCTCACGGCCGCCGGTCCCCTGGAGACGGTGCTGGAAGTGGGCACGGGCTGCGGCTATCAGACCGCGATCCTCGCCGCCCTGGCGAAGCGGGTCTACACCGCCGAGCGGCTCGCGGCCCTGTCGCAGCGCGCGCGCCAGACGCTCGCCGAGATCGGCATCCGCAACGTGTTCTTCCGCCACGCGGACGGCGGCTGGGGCTGGCCCCAGCACGCGCCCTACGACGGCATCATGGTCACCGCCGCGCCGGAGGAGGTGCCGTCGGCGCTCCTGGAGCAGCTCGCGGTGGGCGGGCGCATGCTCATCCCCGTGGGCCCCCAGGGCCGCCAGGACCTGCTCCTGATCACCCGCCGCGAAGGGGAGCGTTTCGACCGGGAAGTGATCGAACACGTGAGCTTCGTCCCCCTGCTCGGGGGCCTCGAGTGAAGCGCTGCCTCGCGTTGCTTACGGCGCTCCTGCTCGCCGGCTGCGCCGGTGCGCTGCAATGGTCGCCCCAGCAGGACGGCGGCGCCGTCGAGCCGGCGCCCGCGACTTACGTGGTGCAGAAGGGTGACGACGTGTATTCCATCGCCTGGCGCTACGGCCTCGATTACCACGACGTGGCCGCCTGGAACCGTCTCAACCGCAGCTACCTCATCCATCCCGGAGACAGGCTGGTGCTGGCCGCGCCCGCCGGCAGCCTGCGCCGCGCACCCGCGCCTGCTCCCGGGGCGGCGAGCCATGCGCAGGCGTTCGCCCCGCCGCCGGCGGGCAATGGGTCCTGGGGCTGGCCGGCCGCGGGCCAGGTGGTGCGCCTGTTCCACGCAGACAGCCCGCTCGCCAAGGGCATCGACATCACCGCGTCGCGGGGCGCGGACGTCCTGGCCGCGGCCCCGGGCAAGGTGGTGTACGCCGGCAGCGGCATCATCGGTTACGGCAAGCTCATCATCATCAAGAACAGCGAGAGCTTCCTGTCTGCCTACGCCGACAACGACGAGATCCTGGTGCGGGAGGGCGACAGCGTGCGCCTGGGCGACCGCATCGCCACCATGGGCCTGGGCCGCGACGGCCGGCCCCTGCTGCACTTCGAGATACGCTACGACGGCAAGCCCGTGGATCCTCTGAATTACCTGCCGCGGCGGTGACTTGCCAGGAGCCGCGCTTCCTAGCAAGATTGGGGGTGATGGTGTCCTTCCGATCGCACCGTAATCATGGGTAACGGCCTGAATCGCAGCGGCGAAACCGAGAAGGAAGAAGAGCTCCTGCTCGACTCCGAGCCCGAGGCTGCGCCCCCGGTCGAGGAACTGCTCGCCGAGGAGGAGGCCGACGCCGTGCTCGCTGAAGCCGAGGCCGAGGCGGACGAAGCCGATGAAGCCGAAGAGGAATCCGAGGCCGGGGCCAAGGAACAGGGCGCCCCGGTGTTCGGCGACGCGCAGCTCGACGCCACCCGCATCTATCTCTCCGAGATCGGCTATTCGCCGCTCCTCACCGCCGAGGAAGAGGTCTACTTCGGCCGTCTCGCGCTGCGCGGCGACGAGTCCGCGCGCCGCCGCATGATCGAGAGCAACCTGCGGCTCGTGGTCAAGATCGCCCGCAAGTACATCAACCGCGGCCTGCCGCTGCTCGACCTCATCGAGGAAGGCAACCTGGGCCTCATCCACGCGGTGGAGAAGTTCGATCCGGAGCGCGGCTTCCGCTTCTCCACCTACGCCACCTGGTGGATCCGCCAGACCATCGAGCGGGCCATCATGAACCAGACCCGCACCATCCGCCTGCCCATCCACGTCATCAAGGAGCTGAACCTCTACCTGCGCGCCGCCCGCAAGCTCTCCAACCAGCTGGACCGCGACGCCACGGCGGAGGAGATCGCGGCGCTCATGGACAAGACGCCGGAGGAGGTGAAGCGCATCCTGGGCTTGAACGAGCGCGTCGCCTCGGTGGATTCCCCCATCAACCGCGACGGCGACCGGCTGCTGCTGGACGCCATCCCCGACGAGAACAACACCGACCCGTCCCGCATGCTGCAGGACGCGGACATGCAGGCCGTCATCGACAGGTGGCTGTCGCGTCTCAACGACAAGCAGCGCCAGGTGGTCGAGCAGCGTTTCGGGCTCAACGGCCAGGAGAAGGGCACCCTGGAGGACGTGGGCAACGCCATCGGCGTCACCCGCGAGCGGGTGCGACAGATACAGATGGACGCGCTGAAGCGGCTGCGGCAGATCCTCGAGGCCGAAGGCCTCTCTGAAGAGTCTTTGTTCGAGTAGGCCTCGCGCCACCCCTCCGTCATACCGGCGAAAGCCGATATCCAGTTCCAGATGGGTTCTCCATCCATATTTCCTCTCCTTGGAGAAAGAACGGCATCCCTGCCTGAGTCGCCTTTCGCTCCCTCCCGGGAGCGAGGCACTTTTGTTTCGGCAAAAGTGCCCCAAACCATTCCCCCGGAGCGCGGCCCGCCGAAACGGCGGGTGGCCCTGCGCTTCTCGCTCGCTGCAGAGCCGCGCTCATGGGACTTGGTCGCTACGCATCCAGCTCCGCTCCCAAGCCCAGGGCATACATCCCTGTATGCCCGCGCGAAGCTTCGCTTCGGGGCCCCTGTCCCTTCGCGCGGGTGCAGCCCTCCCTGGGCCGCACCCCTTCGGGCTGGCTTTGCTCGCTGCGATGCTCGGCTCGCGCTACGGGTAGGAAGAACCAGACCGGCAGCCGTTAGTTCTTGCCACCCCTTGGATGCCGACGAGCACTGGAGCGAGCAAGGCATAGCCCCGTCAGGGGGCGAAGCCAGGGATGGCGAGCTTGTGCGACCGGGGCAGGAGGCCCCGTGAGCACAACTCCGCAGCGAGCGAAGCGCGCAGCGTAGCCCGGTCTTCCGGGCCGGTATCCGGGGGCGCCCTTTCTTTTCGTCCTTTTTCTTTGGGCGAGCAAAGAAAAGGGACCCGTCTGCGGCGCGGAAGCCGCCCTCTTGATTAACCTCTTGAGG
>DASUBN010000326.1:0-3667 GCA_035763245.1 Gammaproteobacteria bacterium
TGGGTGGTGAACACGTGGACTCCGACTGCCGCGTGATGGTGGCCGTCGGCCAGGGCGGCGGTGCCCAGTGCCGAGGCCAGTGCGAAAACCATGACCTTGGGGGCTTGCTTCAGGAGCTTCATGGCTGGCGCCTCCGCGGGATGACGAGACCTGTGTCTCACAGTGTATATAACGGGGGGCTACCGGAGCTGTTGACGTGATGTTCCGGCGCCTCTTGCAACGAAATGTAACGCCCGATATCTCGCCGCCGCGGCCCCGTAGGGCGCAGGCGACTCAAGCCGTGGTCTCTCCGCCAAGTGAGAGGCCGGCACGCGGCAGGACGATGCACGCGCGCAGGCCCGGCGCGGCATCCTCCAGCCGCAGTCTCCCCTGGTGCAGATAAGCGATGGCCGTGACGATGGACAGACCGAGGCCCGTGCCCGGCACCGGCGATTCCAGGCGGTAGAACCGCTCGGTGATGCGTCCGAGCTCCGCGCGCGGCACGCCGGGACCCCTGTCCTCCACCAGGATGGAGACCTGCTGCGGCTCCTCGACGACGGCGACACGTATGCGCGGGGAACCATCCGCATATTTGACGGCATTCTCCACGAGGTTCGCGAGCGCGGCGGCGAGCAGATGCCGGTCCCCTTGTACCACGGGATCTCCCGTGAACTCCGCGGTGACGGTCATGCCGCGGGTCTCCGCCATGGCGTCGTATAGCTCCACCACATCGGTGACCACCGCCCCCAGATGCACCGGCTCGAAGGGCTGGCGCCGGGTGCCGGATTCGGCTTCGGCGATCTGCAGCAGCCGTTCGAATACCACGATCAGGGCGTCGATCTCCTGGATGGCCGCCTGCGCCGCCTCCGACAAGGGTGAGGAACCGCGACTGTGCCGCAAGGCCTCCTCGAGCTGGCCACGGGTGCGGCCCAGGGGCGTGCGCAGATTGTGGGCGATGCTGTTGGAGACATGTCGCACGCCGTCCATGAGCTGCTCGATGCGATCCAGCATCTCGTTGATGTCGCGCCCGAGGCGCGTGAATTCGTCGTCGGCCGCGGGCAAGGGTATGCGCTGCTTGAGGTTGCCAGACCGTATCGCCTCGGCGGTCCGACGGATGTCTGAGATGTTGCGGTCTATCTGCCGCCTGAAAAGGACCGCGCCCACGAAAGCAAGCACCAGCGCTATGCCGCCGCCTACGCCCAAGGAGCGCCATACGAGCCCTTTTACGCGGGCCTTGTCGCGCAGGTCGCGACCCACGGCGAGCAACGAGCCGTCCGGCAGACGGCGCCATACCATGCGGCTTTCCGACGGCTGGCCGTAGCGCGTGACAGGCTGGGTAAGAAGGGCGTCCGTGACCGGGGCTTCCGCGGGCCAGGCGGTGATGTTACCGCCGAGGGGGCGACCCGTGGGATCCAGGAGCAGATAGACTTCCGTGTCCTGACTGACCCCGTCGTTCAAGAGCTGGGCGATCTCCGTCCGCAGACCTGCGTCGCCCTGCAGCTTGAAGCTGGCTCCCATGCTCTCGGAGCTTTCCAGCAACCGGCGATCGATGTCGCGGGCCTGCACTACCACGGTCCCGTAGTAGAAGACCGCCGAGATGATGACGAGCGTCGCCGTCATCAGCGCGCCGTAAAGCAGCGCGATGCGAAAAGTCACCGAGCCCCAGAATCTATGCATCGGCGCGGATGGTATAACCTTCGCCCCGCAGGGTATGCAGCAGGGGCGGCGAGAAACCCCGGTCGATCTTGTTGCGCAGGCGGCTGATCTGCACGTCGATGATGTTGGTGCCCGGGTCGAAATGGCAGTCCCAGACGGACTCGAGCAGCATGGTACGCGTGATCACCTGACCCTGGTGGCTCACCATGAACTCCAGCAGCCTGAACTCCCGTGGCCGGAGCGCGATGGGCTTGCCGGCCCGCTCCACCTTGCGCTTCACGAGGTCCATGCGCAGGTCCGCGACCGAGAGTTCCCGCACCTCACCCTGCTGCTTGGAGCGGCGCGTGAGGGCTTCGATGCGCGCCATGAGTTCGGTAAATGCGAAGGGTTTGGTGAGGTAGTCGTCGCCGCCTTCCCGCAGGCCCCGCACCCGCTCGTCCAGGCTGGCGAGCGCGCTCAGGATGATCACCGGGGTGGCCTTGCCCGCCTCGCGCACCGACTTGAGTATGCTCAGGCCGTCCCGGCCGCCGGGCAGCATGCGGTCCAGGATGACCACGTCCCATTGCTCGCCCACGCCGCGGCGCAGACCCTCATCGCCGTCGGCGCAGAGCACCACGCCATGACCCTCCTCCTCCAGACCCTTGCGGATATAGTCGGCGGTCTTGGCTTCATCTTCGATAACGAGGCAGCGCATGTTCATGGCTCCGGACACCGGGCTGGGCACGCGTCTAGCGTACCTCACAGAAGCAGTAGGCATACACGCCGTGCGGGTCGTCGAATACGGCCAGTGAACGGGCGATGCCCAGCAAGCGGCCGTACCAACTGGCGGGTCCCGCGGGCACCTTCAGCGAAGCGAGCGCACCATCCGAGTCGTTTGCCATGCCGATGAGCAGGCGGTCCAGATAGCTCGGCTGCTTCTCGACGAAGTCCACTGAATAGTGGTTGCCGAGGTCGGCGAGTTTGGCCGCCTCCGCCTCCGCGTCGTCCAGGTCACCGTAGGCGTCCACCAGCCCCAGGCGCTTGGCGTCGCTGCCGGCCCATACCCGGCCCTGGGCGATGGCGTCCACGTCCTCCACCTTCATGTGACGGTTCTTGGCCACCTTGGTGATGAACTCCTGGTAGCCGTGGTCGATACTGAGCTGGAACGCCTGCTTCATCTCCGGCGTCATGGGTCGGGTGATGTCGAAGGCGTCGCTGAAGGGGGTGGTGCCCACACCATCGGTGTGCACGCCGAGCTTGGCGAGGGCGTCCTGGAAGGTAGGCAGCATCCCGAAGATGCCGATGGACCCGGTGATGGTGGCCGGACTGGCGTAAATCTTGTCCGCGGCCATGGAGATCCAGTAGCCGCCGGAGGCAGCCACATCACCCATGGAGACCACCACCGGTTTGCCAGCCTGCTTGGTGAGTTCGATCTCGCGCAGGATGAGGTCGGACGCGAAGGAGCTGCCACCGGGGCTGTCCACTCGGAGTACCAGCGCCTTGACCGAATCGTCATAGCGCGCCTCGCGGATGAGGGCCGTAGTGGAATCGCCGCCGATGGCGCCGGGCGGTTGGTCGCCTACCGAGATGTCGCCTTCAGCCACTACCACCGCCACCTTGTCGCCACCGGAAAGGACCCCACCGCCGTCGCCGTCGACCACCGCGAGGTAATTTTGGTATTCGATGCCGCGGAAGCTGTGGTTGGCGCTGCCCACCACTTTGGCCACGGCCTGCTGCATCTGATCCGGAGTCGCGATCTTGTCCACCAGCCGGCTCTGCAGGGCGAGCTTGGCATCGTCTCCGCCCACGGCCGCGAGACTCGCCGGCAATGCATCTATGTAAGCCTTGATGGCGTCAGCCGGGAGCTTGCGCGCATGGGTGACGTCGGACTGGTAGTCGCTCCATAAGTTGTTCAGCACTTGCGTGTAGTCCTGGCGGGCCTCAGGGGACATGTCGTTGCGCATGAACGGCTCCACGGCGGACTTGTACTTGCCCACCCGGAACACGTTCCATTCCACACCGAACTTATCGAGGGCATCCTTGAAATAAGGCT
>DASUBN010000327.1:0-4217 GCA_035763245.1 Gammaproteobacteria bacterium
CACCCGGACGCGCTCGGCCCGCTCCACCTCTTCATATACACCCGGCACCGAGAGGCAGCCCTCCTGCATCACCTCCGTGCCCTCCCGGGACAGGATCTCGGGGTTGATGAAGGCCATGGGGGAGTCGCCGTGCTCGGACACGTCCAGCACGATGACCCGCTGGTCCACCCCCACCTGGGTGGCGGCCAGACCGATGCCCGGGGCGGCATACATGGTCTCCAGCATGTCCCGGATCAGGGTACGCGTGACCGCTGTCACCTCAGCCAGGGGCTTGGCCTTGATGCGCAGCCGAGGGTCGGGGAAATGGAGGATTTCGAGCACTGCCATAGGGATACCGTCTTCCGAGAGAATAGGGTTGGGGTCCGTGCCCCGATTATCAAGCCCCAATCCTCATGCACTTTTGCATAAAATACTGCTAAAGTTATGATGCTATTGAAAAGTTGCCTAGGCAGCCACCCCCTGAAGGGACCCTGGACGGGGTCGGGAACCGGGTCCGGGGTATGTCGGGCGAGCCGCGGAGACCGCATCAATGAACGATTATAACGCTCCCCGTTACCTCGCCGTGCTGGCGCCGCTGGCCCTCCTGGCCGGCTGCGCGCATGCACCGAAGAAGCCTGCGACGCCCCCGCCAGCCCCGGCTGCGGTGACCGCTCCGGCCACGAGCGCCGCCCCGGCTCCCGCACCGGTGGAGATGCAGCCCGAAGCGCCGCTGCGCTACACGGTGAAGAAGGGCGATACCCTCTGGGGCATCAGCTCCATGTACCTCAAGAGCCCCTGGCTATGGCCGGACATCTGGTACGCCAACCCGGACATCAAGAACCCCCACCTTATCTACCCCGGCGACGTGCTGATTCTCGGACGCACCGCTTCCGGACAACCCACCTTGAGTGTGGAGCGCAACGGTGAAGTCGTGACCGAAGCCCCCGTGGCCGCGAGCGCCGCTCCGATGCACGAAGCAGCGCCCTCGAGCAGCCTGCCGGTCACCAAGCTCGAGCCCCAGGTGCGTTACCTGCCCCTGAGTTCTGCGGTTACGACGGTGAACCTGGATGGATTGCGCCCCTTTCTCTCCAAGACACGCATCGTGACCAAGCGCGAGATGGCAGATGCAGGCTATATCCTGCGGGCTGCCGACGGACAGCCGGCCATGGGCGCAGACACCGAGGTCTACGCGCGCGACATCAAGCCCGCCGACGGCACGCGCTACGCCATCTTCCACCTCGGCGCGGCCTATGTGGACCCAGAAAATAACGATACCCTGGGCTACGAAGCCACCTACATCGGTGAAGCCACGGTGCAGGCCTGGGGCGACCCCCAGAAGGTCTACATCACCTCCGCTGCCCAGGAAGCCAGGGCCGGTGACCGGTTCCTCACCGAGACCGGCAACGGCGCCCTCGATCTCTCTTTCCCGCCCCATCCGCCGGGTAAGACCCTTTCCGGCCAGATCGTGGCGGTGCTGAGCGGCGAGGCGCAGATCGGCCAATACGACGTGGTAGTCCTGAACCGCGGCAGCAAGGATGGTGTCGACCCCGGCACCGTGCTCGGCATCTACCGCAAGGGCCAGAAGGTGAGCGATCCCAACGGGGGGTTCTTCAGCGGCTCCGTGACCACGCCGACCGAACGCTCCGGCACGCTCATGGTATTCCGCAGCTTTGACAACGCGAGCTATGCGGTGGTGATGCTCGCCACCCGCGAGATCCACGTGGCGGATGTGGTGGCGAATCCTTGAAATCCGCCAGGGTTTGATGCGAGAGTAGAGACGCACTGGGAATGGTTTTGGAGATCCCCGGAACTGTGAGGGGGACGAAATAGAACCACAGGACGCACTGTACTGGCTGACCCTGATCCGCGCACCGCGGCTGGGTGCAGCCGGCGCCCTCATGCTGCTGCAGCACTGCGGCAGCGCTGCGGACTGTTTCACTTCAGCGAATACCCCGCCCGCCTCCCTGGAACTGCACCCTGAGACCCGCGCCTATCTGCGCGCCCCCGACCTCACTGCCGCCGAACAGGACCTGGTCTGGCTGGAACGCAGCGGGGCGCGGCTCATCACCCTCACCGACCCACTCTACCCATCACTGCTCAAGCAGATATCCGATCCGCCCGCGGCGCTCTTCGTCCGCGGTGACGCCGCGCTCCTCGCCGCCCCGCAGCTCGCCATGGTCGGCAGCCGCAATCCGAGCGTGGAAGGCCGGCGCAACGCCGAGGAATTCGCCGCTTACCTCGCCCGCTGCGGACTCGTGATCACGAGTGGCATGGCGCTCGGGATCGACGCCGCGAGCCATAAAGGCGCACTCAAGAGCGGCCAGACGGTGGCGGTCTGGGGCACCGGCCTCGACAAAGCTTACCCACCGCGCAACCGGGAACTCGCGGAGGAGATCGCGGCCAAGGGCCTCATCGTCACCGAGTTCCCGCCCGGCACGCCGCCGCTGCCGACGCATTTCCCGCGACGCAACCGGCTCATCAGCGGCTTGTCCGTGGGCACGCTGGTAGTGGAGGCGGCGCGCCAGAGTGGCTCGCTCATCACCGCGCGGCTCGCGAGCGAACAGGGCCGCGAGGTGTTCGCCATCCCTGGTTCCATCCACAACCCCATGGCGCGGGGCTGCCACCGCCTGCTGCGTGAGGGCGCAAAGCTGGTGGAATCGGCCGCAGACATCCTCGAGGAATTGGCGCCGCTGCTGCAGCTGGAGCCGCCGGTCGCTTCCGCGGGGACTGTCGCCGGGGCCGGCGTGGACGGCGCACCGGAGGATCCGGAATACAGACTGCTGTTGAATTCGCTGGACTTCGCCCCCACCTCGGTGGACTCACTGGTGGAGCGCACTGGATTGACGCCCGATGTGGTTTCCTCCATGCTGCTGATGCTTGAGCTGCAGGGACACGTGGAAGCCTCGCCGGGTGGCCGATATTCCCGGGTGAACAAGAGGTCGTGACGTCATGATGAAGGAAAACGTGCTCGACGTGCTCATGTATCTCTTCGAGAACTACCTGGACGACGACGACAACGAGACCGAGGCCGACCGCGAGACTCTGACGGTGGAACTGGAGGAAGCCGGTTTCGCCAAGAGCGAGATCACCAAGGCCTTTGACTGGCTGGAGAACCTGGCCAGGAACCCCCCGGACATCGAGCAGCCCATCGCCCAGCGGGACGCGCTCAGGGTGTACGCGGCGCAGGAGCTGGAAAAGCTCTCGGTGGAATGCCGCGGCTTCCTGCAGTACCTGGAGAACATCGGCATCCTCGAGCCGGCGCAGCGCGAGGTGGTGGTGGACCGCATCATGGCGCTGGATGGCGCCGAGGTGGACCTCGAACAGGTGAAATGGATCATCCTGATGGTGCTGTTCAACCGCCCAGGGCAGGAAGACGCCTATGCGCGCATGGAGGAGCTGGTGTTCGACGATTCGCTCGGAGTGATGCATTGAGTCGCCACGCCGACATGCGAGAATTACCGCGCTCGCCGGGGCGAAAAGCCCCGGTGGGACAGGCCTTCTGACATCACCCGGCCCTGCGCCGGGTTTGCTTTGTGGAAGCCCCTAACTTGCATCCGTAAAACCTTTTGTAGTATTGCTGTATATATATGAGTGAAAACCTAGTCATCGTCGAATCCCCCGCGAAGGCCAAGACCATCAAGAAATACCTCGGCAAAGGCTTCGAGGTGCTGGCCTCCTATGGCCACGTTCGCGACCTGGTGCCGAAGGAAGGCGCGGTCGATCCCGCCCAGGACTTCGCCATGAAGTACCAGCTGATCGAACGCAACGAGAAGCACGTGGATGCCATCGCCAAGGCCCTCAAGAAGGCCGGCGCCCTATACCTCGCGACCGACCCGGACCGCGAGGGTGAGGCCATCTCCTGGCATCTCACCGAGATCCTGAAAGAGAAGGGCCTGCTCAAGGATAAGGACGTGCACCGCGTGGTGTTCCACGAGATCACCCAGCGCGCCATCAACGAGGCGGTGGCCAACCCCCGCCCCCTGTCCCAGGAGCTGGTGTTCGCCCAGCAGGCGCGCCGCGCCCTGGATTACCTGGTGGGTTTCAACCTCTCCCCGCTCCTGTGGAAGAAGATCCGCCGCGGCCTCTCCGCCGGCCGCGTGCAGTCCCCGGCCCTGCGGCTCATCTGCGAGCGCGAGGACGAGATCGAAAAGTTCAAGAGCGAGGAATACTGGACGCTGGAGGGCGAGGCCGACAAGAACGGCCAGACCTTCGCGCCGCGCCTGTGGCAGTTCCAGGGC
>DASUBN010000328.1:0-5200 GCA_035763245.1 Gammaproteobacteria bacterium
GGCTTTAAGAGTTCATTCGGTAGCGGTCTACTTCGAACCCTGCAGCGAGGACGCCACCGCCCGTTTCCGCACCCTACCCAAGGCCGCCCTGAGCCTCGATGGTGACCCCAAGGCCTAGCCGCGCGATTCCGGCATCGGTCGGCTGTTCTCTCCCATGAAGTCCAGGCGTTACCGCGAACTCGCCCTATCCAGCACCGCCATCGTGATGCGAGACACGCATACGAGGCGTTCCTCCACATCGCTGATTCTGATCTCCCACACCTGGGTGCTGGCGCCGATGTGCAGCGGTTTCGCCACGCCTCGGACTTCCCCCTCGCGTATCGCGCGCACATGGTTGGCGTTGATCTCAAGACCCACACATAGCTTCTTGTCGCGATCTATCACCAGGTTCGCACCGGTACTGCCGAGCGTCTCGGCCAGCGCCACCGAGGCGCCGCCGTGCAGGATGCCTGCCGGCTGCTTGGTGCGCACATCCACGGGCATGCTGGCCGCGAGCCAGTCGTCGCCGATACCGGTATAGCGGATGCCGAGATGACTCACCAGCGTCTGCTGCTGGTAGGCGTTGAGATCGGTGATACTGATGGGTCTGAACCAGATGCTCATAGGACGGGTACCCCCGAAGTCACGCAGCCGGACGCTGCAGGCCACCGCCTCAGTCTACTGCCTCGGAGCCCGACTGCAGCATGGGTTGATCCTCAGCTCGTCGCCAAGAGATCGCAGTAATGGAAGCGCCCTTCGCGGGTGACACGTTCCCCGGGAGTGCAGCGGATGGAGCTCCGGAAATCCGGGCTCTTGTGCACGAAGGTGTGGAACTCGCCGTTCTCGCCGCAGGGATCGATGCCGGATGGCAAGTCCTTTAACAATGCATCATCGAACTCGCGGCCGGCGAACTCCGCTCCCAACTTTTCCCCATCCACGCAGCAGAGCGTTGCGCCGAAGCCGGCGGCGATGAACTCGTGAGCAAGCGCCGGTGTGGGCTTGAGCCAGAGAGGAAAAACCGCCTCCATCGCGGCCCGGGCGAGCTGTTCCTCGCGATAGCGGCGTATGTCTTCCAGGAAGAGATCGCCGAAAGCCATGTGGCGGATGCCCCGCTGTTTGAGCGCCTCCAGCTTCGCCGCCATGGCAGCTTCGTATTCTTGGTTGCCGGACTTGGCCGGGAGCCCGACCTTGTGCAGGGGCAAACCGAGGACCGCGGCCTGGGCGTCCAGCAGCGATTCACGCACGCCGTGCATGCTGATGCGTCCGTAGTCCCGGTTCACGCTGGTGAGCAATCCCACGAGGCGGTAGCGCGGATCGCGCTTCAGGACGTGCAGGGCCAGGGCGCTGTCCTTGCCGCCGCTCCAGGACAGAATTATCGATAGAGGTTGGGCAGCCATCCCCAAAGCCCCCGTTTTCATGTGCGCAGATATGAGGCGCCGTTCACGTCGAGGATGCACCCCGTGGCGGCCATCATGCCCTCGGCCGCGAGGCGCACGACCGCCTGTGCCACTTCCTCCGGCGTCGTCACGCGGCCCAGCGGACTCTGCCGGCGGATGGCCTCGCCCGTGGGTCCATCCAGTATCTCCGTGGTCATGTCGGTGCGCACGAAACCCGGCGCCACCACGCCCACGAAGACGTTGTGCGGGGCGAGTGCCCAGGCGAGCGACTGGGAGAGCTGGTTCAGGCCGGCCTTGCTGGCGCCGTAGGCGGGCGCATCGGGCTCGCCACGGAAGGCGCCGCGGGAGGAGATGTTGATGATCTTGCCCCCGCCCTGTTCCACCATGAGCTTCGCGGCCAAGAAGCTGAGGTTTGCGGGCGCCGTGAGATTGGCGGCGAGAGTCGTGTTCCAGCTGGTCTGCCAGCGAGCGTAGTCGGTCTCGTCGAAGGGGCGCAGTTCGTAGATGCCCGCATTGTTCACGAGCACGTGGAGTGCGCCGAAGTGCTTGCCAACTGCTTCCATGAGGTCGGCGCAGGCGGTGGGTTCAGTAAGATCCGCGGCGAAGGCACGGTGGCCCTGGCCCGGCAGCTCCTCGAGGAGCGCCTCGGCCTCGGCGCGGCTGGAACGGTAATGCACCGCTACGCGCGCGCCGAGTCGCGCGAAGGCCAGGGCGCAAGCCCGGCCGATGCCGCGCGCGGCGCCCGTGATCAGCACGGCTTGGCCCGGGAAATCCATGGTGCACCGCCGGGGAGTTAGGGTGCGCGGGATGATAGCAAAACGCCTTTGCTACAATCGCCGCCCACGACAGGGGAGCCAAGCATGAGCCAGGCCTTGCAGACAGTGGAAGTGGAGACCGGCCCGGCTCCGCAAGCCAGCGTGGTCTGGCTGCATGGCCTTGGCGCCGACGGCCACGATTTTGAACCCATCGTCCCCGAGCTTAGGCTGCCGCCGGAGCTGTCGCTACGCTTCGTCTTCCCCCATGCGCCGGTGCGGGCCGTGACCCTGAACGGCGGCTATCCCATGCGCGCCTGGTTCGACATCGTGAAGATCGGTCTGCACCAGCCGCGCGACTTGGCCGGCATGGAGGCGAGCCGGCAGGCTGTGGAGGCGCTCGTGGCACGGGAACGGGAGCGGGGCATCCCCGCTTCGCGCACGGTGTTGGCGGGCTTCTCCCAGGGCGGTGCGGTGGCGCTCTATGCCGGCTTGCAGCACCCCGAGCGCCTGGCCGGTATCATGGCGCTCTCCACCTATCTACCGGTGGGTGAGGGCTTCGATGTCAGCATCAACCCCGCCAACGCACATCTGCCGGTGTTCTACGGCCACGGTACCCAGGATCCGGTGGTGCCGATCCAGCTCGGGGAGTACACCCGGAACTGGCTTACCCAGCAGGGCTGCATGCTGAATTGGCATACCTACCCCATGCCTCACAGCGTTTGCGCGGAAGAGATCGTGCATATCAGCGCCTGGCTCAAATCGGTGTTGCACCGCCCCTAGTGCAAGACTTCAGTGTTCCAGCGTGTAGATGATGTCGGCGCTGCTGGCAACACCGGACTCCGCCTGCAGGGTCCATTTGTCACTCAGCTTGTAGATGAGGCGCTTCACGGTGATGGGCTCGTAGAGCCCGACGCCGTAGCTGATGTAGAGCCGCGGCGACAGGTATTTGCCGAAGAACAACGAAGCGGTCTGCATGCCGCTCGCGTTCTGCACGTTCTGCTTGCTCACGTCGAACTCGCCGCTGCCGCCGCCGAGCTGGGTGCTGAAGTTGGGTAGGTCGGCGCCCTCGCCAGCGGTGTTGACGTTGCTGCCCGCGGTGGTGGCTGAGGACTCCAGGCCGGCATTGCCGAACAGCAGGTAGTTGGTGGCCTGGGCCTGGGGCAGGGGCGGGTCGGAGAAGATGCTGACCTTGGGCGCACGCAGGGTGCCCCGCACGATGACTCCCACCTTCTGGTCCACGGCTCCGGGCTGCAGCATCTGGGGATGGGAGGAGACGCGCAGCGCGCGGATGTCCAGTGCAGGGTCGGAAATGGGACCGCCGTTGAACAGCAGCCGACCGTTGTCGATCCTCAGCTGTTGCTTGTAGATCGAATACACGCCGTCGCTGATGACGAGTGCGCCGCTGCCGGTGGTGATATGGCCGGGCTCGTCCACCGCCAGCACTTCGCCGCCTATGTCGCCAGAGAGCCCGAAGCCCTCGAAACGCACCTGCCGGCCGAGGATGGCGCGCACTGAGGCGTGCACGTGCCATTTCTCCTGTGGCGGCCCGCCTCCTTCGCCCACGATCACCTGGTCGGGCGAGATCTGGGCAGTGGTGGTGAGGTTGCGCGGTCTCAGGCTTGCGTCGGGAATGGTGACGGCACCGTCTACGTAGACGTCGTGGTCGTCCAGCTTGAAACCGAGGTCCGGCGAGACGTCCACCTGGGCCTCGGGGATATCCACCACCCGGAACCCGTCGCCGCTGAGCTTGCCCTGCCCATGCCAGACGCCCGCTTCACGTTGGCCGTTCGCGCTCAAGGTGAGCCTGCCGGCGCCGGAATTCGCCGAGCCCGTGAGTTCGAGCTGCGAGGCGTTGCCGGTGAGATGCAGCGATACGCCTTGCATGTGCACGCCGAGCAGTGGCACCGTGAGATCGCCGTCGTCGAAGGCGGCGGTGCCGCTGAATTGAGGGTCCTGGGGTGTGCCCGAAAGCCCCACGTCCAGGTTCAGCTTCCCGGAGGCACTGCTCACCTGCGGCAGGAAAGCAGGCAAGAGCTCGAAATCCTGGAATTGACCGTGGATCCGGCCGCTCAGGGACGGGTGGTCGCCGTGCTGCGCCGTCGCATCCACGGCGAGCTCGCCTCCGTCCGCGAGCTGCCAGTTCACGTGCACCGTGGTGAGGAGCTTGGTGATGCTGAGATGGGCCGTGCCGTGGGTGTAGGCGAGCAGCGTCATGGACTTGCCCTGCACCTGGTTCTGCACGCTGCCACGCATGAGGTCCGCATCCAGGGTCGCGTGATTGCCGGCGGTCCCGCCGCCGGCATCGAACACAGCATGCAAGAGGCCCCGGTAGCGCAGACCAGATGGCAGGGCGGTCTGCAGGTCCTCGAGCGGCAGCTGGGTGAGCTCCGCACGGGCTTTCCAACCGGCGGCGTGATGCCAGTCGAAACCGCCGCAGGCTTTCGCATCGGCCTGAGTGAGACAGCCTGGAGTGAGCGTGACGGCGTCAGGATCCACCGTGAGTTGCCAGGGTGCGGCCGCCTGCCAGATGCCGGCGCCCGCCGGCTCCACTTCCACCTGAGCCAGGGCCACCCGCCAGCGGTCACCGTCAAAATCTCCCGTGCCGGCGAGCTTGAGTGCGCCGCGGTTCGAGGCGAGATCGAGCTTCAGCGCGTGGCGGTCCAAGTCCCCGTCTGCGCTGGCATCCAGGCTCGCGACCTTCGCGCCGGGTACGAGGATGCCCTTGGCGGAGACGAGCACGTGGGAATCGGTGGGCCCGCTGATGCGGGCCTCGGCATGCATGGTACCGATCTGATAGCGCCGCCAAACCAGATCCTGTCCATCAAGGGCGAGCTGCAGCAACGCGTGATGCTTGCCGGTATCGAGCTTGCCTTCGCTCTTCAAGGCGCCGGAGGCGTCGGGCCACATCTGCGTGAGCGTCGGCGCATCCACGCGCCAGGTGATCTTCTCGCCGATCCTCAGGTCCGTCTCTAGGTGTAGTTCGTCATCACCCAGCTTGCCGTCCACGCCCAGGGTCTGCAGGTGAAGGCCTAGGAGCGCTACCCGGGCCGTGGCTTCGACGGGCTTGCC
>DASUBN010000329.1:0-4765 GCA_035763245.1 Gammaproteobacteria bacterium
CGTCCTTGCTGTAGGTGGTGGCGGTCATGGTGAGCACGCCGTCCTTGAAGTCGCCGTCTTGCAGCCACAGGTTGGCGCCGTTGTTGACCCAGCTCTGGTGCCAGTGCTTGCGGGTGGGCACATAGAGCGTGTAGCTCTCGCCCACGAGCCCGTCGTTCTGTTCATACAGCTCGTGCAGCGCGCAGCCGTCCAGCACCGGGGTGATATGGGCGCGGGCGATGGACGGGCCCTTGCCGTCCGGGTGGTCCTGCATGTCGATGGTGTCCCAATCGCCGATCCAGAAATCCAGCTGGTGGAATTCGGGAGCGGTGCAGTAGCCGCCGGGAGGGGGTGCGGCCAGGGAGGTGCCGCTGAGGCCGAGCAAGGCGATGAGGCCGAGGATGCGGAACATTGGGGGGCTCCTGGGTGCATGAGGGATGTGCACGCGGAGCCTAGCGAGCGGCGCCTCCCCGGCGCTGGCTGGATTCGGACATGACTAAGGCGGCCGCTCAGCTCGGGTTGTAGCCCGCCGTCTGCTTCAGGATCGCGAGCGTCTCCTGTTGCGCTTTCGCCGGCCCCCAGGACGCCATCTCCGGCAAGCTGTGAGTCTTCGCCATCTGGCGGATGAGGTTCAGGCCCAGCCAATAACCGCTGCGGTTCGGTAGATCCGTCTGGTAGGGCTTGTCGCTGCCCTCGAACCAGCGGCCGAAGGCCATGGAGTGATGGGCGGGGTCGATGGTGGGCGTGTCCGCATCGGCGAGGAAGCGACGCGCCACTTCCGGCAGCCGGGACGCGGGCAAAGCACCGAGGTTGGCCTGCAGGAGATATTCGCCATCGGAGTGCCCCGGCGTCACCTGGGTGCTGACGTAGGTGGCGAGCCCTTCCTCGAACAGCGGCAGGGTGAGCTTGGTCCCCGGCATGACGCCGTCGTTGCTGATGCCGGCGTGGTTGGCGTCGTACAGGTGGAACAGCTCGTGGGGGAACAGGATGTTGGGATCCGCCTTCTCGAGCAGCAGGGTGTCGATGGCGAGCGCCAGCACCGGCGTGCCGTCCTTCAACACCCCGGTCTTGGAGTCGAAGTCCGGGGCCAGCACCACGGTCACGGCGGGCTTGGCCGGCGCGTCCGGGAACAGGGTGCGGAAGCGGGCGACCTGCACCGGGATGGCGGCGTCCAGGCTCGCGGCCGCGGCCGGTATCTCAGCGCCGATGCGGACGTAGGCAGCGAAGCGCACCTTGAGCGCATAGTCCTTCTCCTTCTGCCAGCTGGAGTAGTCGCGCTTCTCCCAGACCACCCAATCGTAGAGTTCCTGGCGCGGTGCTTCGATGTATTTGTCCCAAAGCGCCTCCTGTTTATCGAAGGGCTGGCCTTGGGCCGCGGCCCAGAACGTCTTGAAGGATTCGGCGATGGGCGTGGGCGCGGCCGAGGCGACGGCCGCCGTCGCGCCGATGGCCGCCGCGATCGCGGCCGCGCATACGAGGAAGCTTTTCATCCGGGATCCTTTGGATGTCAGTGATGGGGCCTGAAGAGTATGTCGAAATAACCGCTCCAGGTCTTGCCGCCGTCCCGGGAGAGGTAGGCCGTCTCGCGCACGCCGTCGCCCTGGCGTTTCCAGATGCCCTTGATGGTCTCGGGCCTGCCGTGAGCATCGAGGTTGCTGCCCACGAGCGTGAGCACGTCGCCGTCGAACTTGCCTTCCAGCACCAGCAGCGTGCCGCGGTTCGTGACCCAGGTCTGGTGCCAGACTTGGCGGCTGGCATCGTAGAGGCTGAAGCTCTCGCCCTTGAGGCCGTCGGTCTGCTCGTAACGCTCATGGATCACGCAGCCTCCCAGGATGGAGGTCACCCGGTTGCGGGCCTGGGAGGGGCCGCTGCCGTCCGGGTTGAAGGTGTCCCAGTCGCCCAGCCAGAAATCCAGGGCGTGGTAGGCGGGGTCGGTGCAGCCCGGGGGAGTCGCGGGGGCGGGGAGAGCGGCGCCACTCAGGCCCAGCAGGGCGCAAGCCAACAGCCATCTAGCCATGTTTCGGCTCCTTATGAAGCGGTCATCGGGGGTGGGAAGGCCATTACACAGGGGCCAAGGCCCCGCTACCAGCGGTTTTCGGACCCCGTTGGCGCAGGAGGGTTCCCGGCTGGCCCGCCCCCGGTCGCGCGTAAGCCCCTGATTTGCAAGCCACGCGGGGTTTGCGGCATAATGCGCGCCCTTCCGTCGTGACCCGCCGGAAGCCCTTGCTCCACCGCTTAGACGGGGAGCCGGTCAGTCCATAAGGAGCTTCACTTGAGACACTATGAGATCGTGTTTCTGGTCCACCCTGACCAGAGCGAACAGGTGCCCGCGATGGTCGAGCGTTACCGCTCGATGATCGAGTCCGAAGGCGGCAAAGTGCACCGCCTCGAGGACTGGGGCCGCCGCCAGCTCGCCTATCCCATCGCCAAGGTCCACAAGGCCCATTACGTGCTGCTGAACATCGAGTGTGGCCAGCCCACCTTGAACGAGCTCGTCGGCATGTTCCGCTTCAACGACGCCGTGCTGCGCCATCTCGTGGTGCGCCGTGACGAGGCGGTCACCGAGCCTTCGCCGCTGATCAAGCCGAAGGACGAGGAGAAGGAAGGCCGCGCCGAGCGCTTCGACAGCGACGACCGCGACGACGACGACGACTCCCGCGCCGACCGCGCCTGAGCCGCAAACGAATCCGAGAGGAATAGCACATGGCACCCCAGCAACGTTTCTTCCGTAAGCGCAAGTTCTGCCGGTTCACGGCCGAGGGCGTGGTCGAGATCGACTACAAGGACATCGCCACCCTGAAGGGCTACGTCACCGAGACCGGCAAGATCGTGCCGAGCCGCATCACCGGCACGCGCTCGAACTACCAGCGCCAGCTCTCGCTCGCCGTGAAGCGCGCCCGCTTCCTGGCGCTCCTGCCCTACACCGACCAGCACTGAGGGAGATAAACAATGGAAGTCATCCTCCTGCAGAAGGTCGAGAACCTGGGCAACCTGGGCGACAAGGTGAAGGTGCGCGCCGGTTTCGGCCGCAACTACCTGATCCCGCAGGGCAAGGCCAAGCCGGCCACCGCCAAGAACCTCGAAGAGTTCGAGAAGCGCCGCGCCGAGCTCGAGAAGCAGGCCGCGGAGCACTTCACGCTGGCGCAGCAGCGCAAGGCGGAGCTCGAAGGCAAGGTCGTCACCATCCGCTCCAAGGCCGGCCAGGAAGGCAAGCTGTTCGGCTCCGTGGGCACGGTGGACATCGCCGAGGCCCTGACGGCCGCCGGCGTCAAGCTGGAGCGCAAGGAAGTGCGCATGCCCCAGGGCCCGATCCGCACCGCCGGCGAGCATAAGGTGGAGATCCACCTGCACAGCGACGTGAACGTGGAGATCACGGTCAACGTGATCGCTGAAGAGTAATTCCTGCCGCAGGGCGAGGAGTTGAGAACGGAGGCATGTGCCTCCGTTTTCTTTTGAAGCCGCTCCAAAACCTGCTGCGCTCGGCATAGCTTCGTTGCACATCGGCTCGCAATCCTCACGTACACCAAAAGTACGCTCCGGTTGCTCGCCTCGTGCGCCTCGCTCTACCTTTGCTCGCGACGGTTTTGAAGCGGCTTCCACAGAATAGAAAAGAGGGTTGGTTATTTTTTAGCCAGCGATGATCTCACGCCTTTGCGGGGACATCTCATCAGGGTTCATCCGTGGTGCCCGCTTCATGGGGTTCCGCAGGGCTTCACTTGCTCCTCTCAGGGGGGCTTTGTACAGTCTGAAAACATAGGACCGGAAAAACCATGGCCAGCGTCAAACCCTTCGAAGCCGCTTCCAGCCTGGAGGCGATGCGCACGCCCCCCCATTCCCTGGAGGCGGAGCAGGCGGTGCTGGGTGGCCTGATGCTGGACAACGCCGCCTGGGAGCGGGTGGCCGACCGCATCCGGGAAGAGGATTTCTACCGCCAGGACCACCGGCTGATCTTCCGGGCCATGGCCGAGCTCTCGGAGCAGGATCAGCCCTTCGACGCCGTGACCCTCGCCGAATGGCTGCAGGCGCGCGGCAAGCTGGAGCAGGCGGGGGGGTTGGCTTACCTCGCCACCCTGGCCCGCGACACGCCGACGGCCGCCAACGTGCGTGCCTACGCCGACATCGTGCGCGAGCGTTCGGTGCTGCGCCAGCTGATCCGTGTCGGCGGCGAACTCGCGGAATCCGCCTACCGCCCCGAGGGGCGCAGCATCGCCGAGCTCGTGGATTCCGCGGAGCGCGCGGTGTTCGAGATCGCCGAGCGCGGCGACCGGGCCGGCAAGAACTACGTGCGCATCAACGACCTCATGGCCAAGGCGGTGGACCGGCTGGACACCCTGGTGCACGCCGACAGCCACGTGACCGGCGTCGCCACCGGCCTCTCGCGCTTCGACGAGATGACCGCCGGCCTGCAGCCGGGCGACCTCGTCATCGTCGCCGGCCGCCCCTCCATGGGCAAGACCAGCTTCGCCATGAACGTGGCGGAATACGCCGCCATCAGCGGCAACCTGCCCACCGCCATCTTCAGCATGGAGATGTCGGGCGAGCAGCTCGCCATGCGCCTGATCTCCTCGCTCGGCCGCATCGATCAGCTCAAGGTGCGCACCGGCAAGCTCGACGACACCGACTGGAAGCGGGTGAGCTCGGCCATCTCCATCATGTCCAAGGCCCCCATGTTCATCGACGACACCGGCGCCCTGACCCCGACGGAGCTGCGCGCCCGGGCCCGGCGCCTGAAGCGCGACCACAACCTGGGGCTCATCGTGATCGACTACCTGCAGCTCATGCAGGT
>DASUBN010000330.1:0-6235 GCA_035763245.1 Gammaproteobacteria bacterium
GAGCACTGCTCGCCTTTGAGTTCACGCGAGGCAGGATGCCGAGCTGGACGAGCGGGTCTTGCCCGCGAGCGAAGAAAACACGGATGTTTTCCGTTGCCTGCCGACGGACACGGCTAGCAGCGTCCATTCTCTCTAGTCGTATTTTCTTCCTTCCGCCTGCCGCATCGTCGTGACCAGCCATCGATAGCTCTTGTAGCGGCTTTCCGGCATCTTCCCCTCTTCCACCGCGGTTTTCACGGCGCAGCCGGGCTCTTGCAGGTGCAGACAGTTGGCGAAGCGGCAATGCCGCGCGATGGCGCGGATATCCCGGAACAGCGGGCCGATCTCGGCAGGATCGCGGATGGCCAGTTCCAGGTCGCGCACGCCCGGAGAATCCACCAGCGCGCCGCCTGCGGGCAGCGGATGCAGGGTAGTGGAGGTGGTGGTGTGTCGGCCCTCGTCGGTGGCGGCGGAGAGTTCATCGATGCGGTGCTCGGCCTCCGGCACCAGTGCATTCAAGAGCGAGGACTTTCCCACACCGGACTGGCCCACCAGCATGCTGACATGGCCCTCGAGCGCAGCAGCGAACCCTTCTAGCCCCGCCCCATCACGCGTGCTCACGCGGTACACGGGGTAGTCCAGGCTCTCCAGATAAGCCAGGCGCCGGTTCAAGCCCCCGTCGTCGCGCTCATCTACCAGGTCCATCTTGTTCAGCACGATGCCTGTCTCTATGCTCATGCCCTCGATGGATGCCAGGTATTTGTCCATGAGAAAGAGTTCCGGCACGGGTATGGGCGCCAGCACCATGAACACCCGGTCCAGGTTGGCTACCGCAGGCACCGCCTTGCCGTGGTGACCGGTCTTGCTGAAGAGGCTGCGGCGCGGCAGCACTTCGCGGATGTGGCCGCCGTCGGCGTCGGCTTCCACTTTCACCATGTCTCCGCAAACGGGTGAGACGGAACGGCCGCCGGTGAGGCAAGGGATGCGTGCGCCGTCCCCGGTCTCCACCACGAAGCGCCGGCCGTGGCCGCCCACCACGCGCCCCACCATCAGCGCTGTGCCATCTGCGCTCATGGTGTAGTTCTATACGCGCCAGGCTGGCGCGGCTGCATTCTGCTTTGAGCTTCAGTGCGCGGCATCGGTGGAAGTTTGGAGGCGGGCGATGCGTGACAGCGCCGGCGGGTGGGAATCGTAGAAGGCGGAATGCAGGGGATCCGGGGTGAGGGTCGAGGCATTGTCCCGGTAGAGCTTTACCAGGGCACGCGCCAGGGCGCCGCCGTCCGCCTGCTGCCGAGCATAGGCGTCGGCCTGGAACTCGTGTCGGCGTGACCAGGCAGAGGCGAACGGCTCCAAGATGAACAGGAACGGCGGCAGCAGCAGGCTGAAGAGCAAGAGCGCCATATAGTCAGAGGGGGCGGGCACACCCAGGCCCATGTAGAACCAGTCCTGATCTGAGAGCCAACCGAGCAGTGTCAGGGCTGCGAGCCCCAGCACCGCGGTCAGCGCCAGGCGCTGAATCACATGTTTCAGACGGAAATGCCCGAGCTCGTGGGCCAGCACTGCCTCGATCTCCGCCGGTTCCAGCTTCTCCATGAGGGTATCGAAGAACACGATGCGTTTATTGGCACCGAAGCCGGTGAAGTAGGCGTTGCCGTGAGCGGAACGGGTGGAGCCGTCCATGACGAACACTCCGCGGCTCTGGAAGCCGCAGCGGGCGAGCAGAGCCTCGATGCGGGCCTTGAGGCTTTCGTCGGCGAGCGGGGCGAACTTGTTGAACAACGGCGCGATGAACTTTGGGTAGGCCCAGGTCAGAGCCAGGCTGAAGCCGAACCACAGGGCCCAGACGTACAGCCACCACGCCCGACCGGCCTTGGCCATGAGGAAGAGCGCTGCGTAGAGCAGGGGTGCGCCCAGGACCACGGCCAGCAGCAGTGACTTGAACAGGTCCAGCACGTAAGTCTTGACGGTGGTGTGGTTGAAGCCGAAGTCCGCTTCCACGCCGAAAGTGGAGTAGAGGCTCAAAGGTAGGGCGACGAGGCCACTGAGGAAGGCGAAGCTGCCGATCACCAGTACGCCGGTATGGAGCGAGCCCAAGCCCAGACCGCGCCAGGCATCGTCCAGGGTTGCGAGGCCGCCGCCCAGGGTCCAGACCAGCACCAGCGCGAAATCCAGGGTGAGGCCGAGGAGACCGAGCTTGACCTTGGCGGCGGTGTAATCCGCCGCCTTGCGGTGCGCCGGGAGCGGGATGTCCGCAGCGAAGGGCGCGGGCACCTCGTCCTGATGGCGCCGCACGTGGCGTCGCTGGCGCAGAGCGAGCCAAAGCCGCGCGAGAGCGGTGCAGGCGAGGACGGCGACGAAGACCGGGGTCAGGAGGTTCATGCGGACACCGCGTGGGAAGACGCGACGTATTTTATGCCAAGGGGTCGAGGATGGGCAGGCGACGGGCCGCAGGTTAGACTAACGGCCGGTAATGTCAGTACGGCACGAGGATCCATGGCAACGGACCCGGAAAACCTCATCTGGATCGACCTGGAGATGACCGGTCTCGATCCCGACACTGACCGCATCCTCGAGATCGCCACCCTCGTCACCGACAAGCAGCTCAATACCCTGGCAGAGGGGCCGGTGATCGCCGTGCACCAGGACGATGCGGTGCTCGCGGCCATGGGCGAATGGTGTACGCGCCAGCACGGCCAGTCGGGATTGACGCAGCGGGCGCGCGACAGCCGCATCGGCCAGCAGCAGGCGGAGCAGCAGACCCTCGAGTTCCTGCGGCGCCACGTGCCGGCGGGAGCCTCGCCCATGTGCGGCAACAGCATCTGCCAGGACCGGCGGTTCCTGGCACGGCACATGCCGGAGCTGGAACGCTTCTTCCACTACCGCAACCTGGACGTGAGCACCCTCAAGGAGCTGGCGAAGCGCTGGGCGCCGGCGGCGGGCGCCTTCACCAAGGCTTCCACACACCTGGCCCTGGATGACGTGCGCGATTCCGTGGCGGAGCTCAAGTTCTACCGTGAGCGGCTGCTGCGACCGGAATTCGGCCCGCCGACCGCCTGAGCACCCGATGCAAGAGATACTGAAAATCGACGCCATCCGCGCCGCGGCAGCCCGCATTGCCCCCCATGTGCATCGCACGCCGGTGATACGTTGCCCGCGATTCGATGCGGAGATTGGCGCCGAAGTCTTCTTCAAGTGCGAGAACCTGCAGGAGATGGGCGCCTTCAAGCTGCGCGGCGCCACCAACGCCGTGCAGAGCCTGCCCGAGAGTGCGCTCGCGAAGGGCGTCGCGACCCACTCCTCCGGCAACCACGGCGCGGCCCTGGCGCTCGCCGCCAAGCGGCGCGGCATCGCGGCCTGCGTGGTGATGCCCAACAACGCTAGCGCCTTCAAGCGCAGGGCGGTGGAGGAATACGGCGCGCGCATCATCTACTGCGAGCCCACCCAGGCAGGGCGTGAGGCCGCACTGCAGGAGTACGTGGCCGGGAGTGGTGCGGCGGTGGTCCATCCCTACAACGACGCCGCGATCATGGCCGGGCAGGGCACGGCTGCGCTGGAACTGCACGAGGAAGTGCCGGACCTGGACGTGGTGCTGGCGCCGCTGGGCGGCGGCGGCCTGCTCTCCGGCACGGCGGTGGCGACCCGGGCCTTGAGGCCCAAGGCTAAGGTCTTCGGCGCGGAGCCCTTGGGCGCGGACGATGCCTGGCGCTCGCTGGCGGCGGGACACATCGTGCCCGTAGCCCACCCCGATACCGTGGCCGATGGCCTGCGCGCCACCATCGGCCCGCTCACTTTCGCGGTGATCCGCAGCGAGGTGGACGCAGTGTTGCGGGTGGACGACGCGGCCACTGTGGCCGCCATGCGCTACGTCTGGGAACACATGAAGCTCGTGGTCGAACCCTCCGCGGCGGTGCCGGTGGCGGCCCTGCGCGCTGGGCTCGCGGAGGTGCACGGCAAGCGCGTAGGCATTATCCTGAGCGGCGGTAACCTGGATCTGGATCATCTCCCCTGGAGCGACAAATGAAGCGGCTATGCACCTATGTTCTGTTCCTGACGATGTGCCTCGGTCCGGCGACGGCCTCGGCGGGCGGCGTGGCCTTCGACGTGCGTGATCTCATGAGTGCCAATCAGTTCCACAACATCGGGCTCGGCAAACTTACCCAGGACCAGATCGCGGCGCTCAACGCAGCCTTACCGGGCCTCGAGCCGCTCGCCGGCACCGACAAGCCCTTCGACCTGCGCGATGCCATGACCGTCAACCAGTTCCACAAGGCCGGACTGGACGCCCTCTCGGCGGAACAGGTGGCGGCGCTCAACAGCTGGGTGAACTCCTCCCTGCACGCCAAGGATGCGGTGCCGACGGTCTCCAAGGCGCCGTTGACGGCGCCCGTGGCCGTACCGACGGCCGCTACGGCCGCCGCCTTCGGGGCCACGATGCTGGCGCCCGCCGCGCCGGAACCGACCGAGATCGAGACGCGCATCCTCGGCGCCTTCAACGGCTGGTCCGGGAACACGGTCTTCAGGCTGGAGAACGGCCAGGTCTGGCGGCAGGCGGAGCCCGGTGAATTCGACGTCAAGCTGCAGGATCCGGCCGTGGTAATCAAGAAACTCGCTTTCGGCTACCTGCTCTCCATCCCGGGCCAGAGCGACACCGTGTTCGTGCGGCGCATACACTGAAGACACGCCGGGACGTGGCGGCGCACATCGACAGAGGGTCGAATCCATGAAAGCCATCCTCTCCCTGGGCTGCTTGCTCTTGGGCCTGCTGGCAGCGCCGGTCTATGCCGATGGCCCGGACGGCGTGCTCGGCATGTGGATGACCGCCGACGGCAAGGCGCGCATCGAGATCAGCAAGCAGGGCGACGTTTACGACGGGCGCATCGTGTGGCTGAAAGAGCCCTTGTATCCGGCGGACGACAAGCAGGGCATGGGCGGCAAGCCCAAGGTGGACCGTAACAACCCGGACAAGGCGCTGCAGGGTCAGCCCATCATCGGCCTGAAGCTGGTGCAGGGGTTCAAGTACGCTGGCGACAACGTGTGGAGAGACGGCACCATCTACGATCCGGAGAGCGGCAAGACCTACAGCTGCAAGATGACCCTGATGATGGATGGCAGTCTCAGGGTGCGGGGCTACGTGGGCATCTCCCTGTTCGGACGCACCGAAATCTGGACCCGGCCACCGCCCGACGCGGCTGCCGCCCAGCCCCCATCCCAACCCTGAGAGATTAGCCCGCCTTCAAGGCCCGTTGGCGGTGGACGACGCGGGCGCGTCCTGCATCTGCTTGTCGAGGTCCGGGTGCGACTGCTCCACGGACTGGCGCTGCAGAGCCTTGGCCTTGTTCACGTCGTCCACGTAGGAGCCGAAGACGTTGCCCTTGGACACCACCACGGTGGCCGCCGAGGGGGCGGCGCCGCCCTTGCGCCCGGTGTTGTTCGCCGTGGAGTCCTCGTCGGAAGAGCTGCAGGCGACGAGCGCCGCGGCCGTCATGAGCACGATGCACATCATGGTCTTCATCACACACCTCCACGACAGATCAGGTGATCCCCATGCCGGCATGTTTCATGCCGAGCAGCATCAGGCCGTAACCCGAGAGCATCGCCACGATAGCAAGCAGCATGGACCAGGTAAAGCCGAAGCCCTGGCGCAGCAGGAACGGCAGCACCAGGAACAGCAGCAGTGAAGGCAGCACCAGCCAGAATATGCTCAAGGACAAGTCCGCCACCCGCTGTGCATCGCGGGTGTCGGCATACAGCCAGACCATGGCAAGCAGCGACACCATGGGCAGGGAGGCGAGCGCGCCAGCCCAGGCCGATTGGCGCTTGGCGAGCTCCGACACCACCACCACGATCGCGGCCGACAGGAACAGCTTGATGGCGTAATACAGCATGGGCGCACTCCTCAGTCTGACGTCTCAGAGAAGCTTTCGGTCGTATAGACGAAGAAACGTAACGTCTGTGACCAATGGTCCCGGCCGAGGCCGGCCTTGTGCAGCAAGTGATCCAGGAAATCTTCGGGTTCAGGCAGGGATCCCCATACCGCGGGCAGGAAAGTGGCGCGCTGCGAGCCTTCCTGCAGGATCAGGCCGTGCCGCGCGGGCTCGAGCCGCCGCAGCAATTCCGCCCGGTCATTCACGGGGAACGGTGCGGGGCGGGATAGCACGGAGATCTCGATGCTGGTCGCCGCAAGATCCGCGGGAGCAATCGGGCTGAAGCGTGGGTCGTGGAAGGCGGCGGCCCGAGCGTTATGCACCACGTCCCG
>DASUBN010000331.1:0-6618 GCA_035763245.1 Gammaproteobacteria bacterium
CGCCATGGTTCAGGAGGTGGGTCGCGAATGCATGCCGCAGAGTATGCGGCGAAAGCGTAGCGGAGATGCTCGCCTGCTCAGCATAGCGTTTGATGATGTGCCAGAAGGCCTGGCGCGTCATGTAGTCGCTGCGGCGGGTGGGGAACAGGAAGTCCGACTGGCGACCGCCCAGAATGTCCAGGCGCGCGTCAGTCAGGAACTTCTCGATCCACTTCTGGGCTTCCTCGCCCAGTGGCACGAGGCGCTCGCGGTTGCCCTTGCCCACCACACGCACCACGCCCTGCTTGAGGTTCACCTGGGATATGCGCACGCTCACGAGCTCAGAGACGCGCAGACCCGTGGCATAGAGCAGTTCGAGCATGGCACGATCGCGGATGCCGAGGGGTTCGGCCACGTCCGGGGCACGCAGCAGCGATTCCACTTCGCCCTCGCTCAGGGACTTGGGCAACGGACGGCCGAGCTTCGGCATGTCGATGCGTGTGGTCGGATCCTCCGCGATGCGGCCTTCACGGAGCATGTGGCGGTAGAAACGGCGGATACTGGAGAGCTGGCGCGCGGTGGAGCGCGGACGGGCGCCCTGCTGCACGCGCCAGGCGAGGAACGCCAGGAGGTGCTCGCGCTGAGCCAGCATGAGTTCCACGCCCTGGCTGTCGAGCCAGCGGGCGAGGCCGGAGAGATCGGCGCGATAAGCGGCGAGGGTGTTCTCGGAGAGGCCGCGCTCGCTCCACATGGAGTCCAGGAAGCGTTCGACCTCCGGCTGACTCTGGCCGGCATCGGGCACATGCATCACCGGCGCCGGACGGCTGCCCGGGACGACGCTGTCGATCTCGCGAAGTCGCTTGTTGTCGCTCATGGCTATTTCCTATTCATTTCGTACGCTAATAAAACCCGAGGTCCATTCCGGGTTGCTGCAGTCTGGGCCCTTTCAGCCTTGCACACCGTGATGAGGTTCACATTTATATGTCAAATATACACCCTATTTTGACAATATGCCCAACCTGGCGGGTAAACTTGTCCTAGCCCCCCCGTAAACCCGATACTGCCGCCCTCAGGCGAAGAGGCCCTATCTCCTTGAAATACCTGGTCCCTTTCAGGGTCTGGCTCGCGGCCCTATTGTTGGTCCTGCCTGCCGCCCTGCTGATCATCGCGCTGCCGGGCCAGGAACGGCGCCGCCGGGTGGCGCGCCGGGCGGGCCGGCTGGCCTTCCGGTTCTCCGGCCTGCCCCTCAGGGTTCACGGAGTGAGGCACCTGCCGCGGGAAGCCTGCATCGTGGTGGCCAACCACGCGAGTTACCTGGACGGGGTCATCCTCACCGCCGCCCTGCCCCCGCGCTTCGGCTTCGTGATCAAGCGCGAGATCACCGCGGCCCCGCTCGTGGGCTGGCTGCTCAAGCGGCTCGGCTCGGAGTTCGTGGACCGCTTCGACAAGAAAGCGGCCCAGGGCACGGCTTCGCGGCTGATCCAGCTCGCCAAGGGCGGCGCCTGCCTCGGCATGTTCCCGGAAGGCACGTTCAAGCGCGAAGCGGGCCTGCGCCCCTTCCATCTGGGCGCCTTCATGACCGCGACCCGTGCCGGCATGCCGGTGGTGCCCATCGCCATCCGCGGCGCCCGGGCGATCCTGCCGGCGGAATGCTGGTGGCCGCGGGCGGGATCCCTGGAAGTGGAAGTGTTGCCGCCGGTCAGCCCCGACGGCGGGAAAGGAGACCATGCGCGAGAGCTTAGGGACGCAGTACGCGCTCGCATCCTCGCTGCCTGCGGCGAACCGGACGCATCTTGAGAAGCCTCAGCCCGCTCCGCGGCTGCTGAGGTAGCGCAGCCAGGCTTCCGCCTGGGAGCGACTCTCGTCGTACTTCAATGCCTCGCGCAGGGCGGCGGTGCCGTCGTCGACCTGACGGTTCTGTATCTCGGCCACACCCTGCAGCAGCCAGGCTTCACCGGGACGTTTCAGGTTGCCCTTGGCGAGCGCCTTCTTGGCGGTGTCGATGGCCGATAGCCACTCATGGCGGGACGCGTAGATCTGCGCCTGGGCCACATAAGCGTCACCGCCCTTCGCCACCTTCACCGCTTCCGAGAGCGTCGCCACGGTACGGTCCATGTCGCCGGCGCTCTGCCAAGCGGAGGCGAGCAGCAGGTAGTTCGCTTCCGTAGCCGGCAGCGCGCCCGCCTGCAGACCGTCCTGCAGCACCTGCGCCGACTGGAACGGCAGGCCATTGCGCATATAAAGCGTTGCGAGCGACAGGTAGTCCTGCGCTTGGCGTATCAATCCCTGGCGGGACATGAGCACATATACCGCGAGCGCTTTGGAGTTGTCGCCGGACTGGGCGTAAGCCTGGCCGAGCTGCTGCCAGTACTGCGCCTGGTCGGGAAACTTGGCAAGGGTCGCCTGCAAGGCCTCGGCCGCACCTTCATAATCGTGGATGTCGTACTGGCAGGCGATCCAGAGCTGGAACCAGTCCTGCCGGGGATCGGAGGCAGCCTCGATGGCGCGCTTGACGTAGGGGATCGCCTGGCGGCACTGCCCCGTCTGGGCGTAGGCCTGGGCCAGGGTCACGAGTGCGTCCGGGCCGGGGTTCTGGGTGCCCTGCATCCAGCTGCGCATGGCGTCCAGACCCTGCTGATACTGGCCGTTACCCACCAGCAGCTTGCCATAGGTAAGCTCAGCGTCGTGCTGCTCGTTCGACGGGAGGATGTTCTGCTGCATCACCGGCTGCAGGGCGCTCAATGCGTTGGCGTAATCCCCACGAGCGATGTAGTAGTCGGCGTAGAGCTCGCGCACCACCGCCGCCTCATAGGTGCTGGTGGTCACTCCTTGCAGATATCCGAGTTGGCTCTGGGCATCGCTGTATTGGCCGCTGCGGATCATGTTCTGCACACTGCGCATCTTGCGGAAGATGGCGCTGGAGATGAGGCCCTGGTTCAGGATCGTATCGGCAGAGGCCTCTGCGGCCAGGCCGAGTAGCAGGCCGGCGCATAACGTCAGCGGGATCAGATGTCGCCGGCTCATCCGCCACCACCCTGGCTGAATTCAACGGTCACCGAGGTATCGCGGGGCGCCGGCAGCGGCTTGAATTTCCACTTCGCCACAGCACGCAGGGCTGCGTCGTCGAAGATGCCGCGACGCGGCTTGGCGTCGGTGACGGTCGGGTTGGAGACGCTGCCGTCAGTCTCCACCGTGAACCTGATGGTGACCGAGCCCTGATCGATGCCCTCGCGCACCGCCTGGGTCGGAAACCTGGGTTCGACGCGATCCACCAGCACGATATCGCCCACCGCCAGCACAGGCTGCTGCTGGGTCGCTTCCGCACCTGCCGTCTGCTGGGTCTCAGGCGCAACCTCCTCCGGTTGTGCCGAGGCGGCCACCACCGCGAAGGGCGGCTTGAAGTTCGGCAACGCCATGGAGGGCGCGGGGATGTCGGTCTCCACCTGGGCAAGCACTGCCCCGCCGGGCAGAGGCGGCGTGCGCACCGTACCGGGTCTGTCTGGTAGCGCCGAGATCTGCGCCGCGAGGGAGTTCTGGCTGTTGAGGTTCACCACGCTGCCGCCGGTGTCGGCGGTGGCACTGATGTTCTGCTGGAACTGGCGTCCCACCACGAAGCTCTGGATGGCCACGAACACGGTGAGCACCGCGAGCAGGCCGAGCGCGAGGGAACCGGCGTAGCGGATCATGGGCCCGCCTCTAGCCGCGCCGCAGCCGGTCGGCGAGGAGACGGGTCTCCACGTCGGCGCGATCGCGCAGGGCGCGGTTGAAGAACAGCGCCGCTACCACCAGTGCCCCGGAGGCGATGGCCGGCACCGCGGCCGCGGCGATGCCCCGGGCCACCAACTGCTGGCCGGCGGCGCCGCCCAAGGGGAAGGCATCCAGCACCCGCATCAGGCCACCCACGGAGGCGTACAGCCCCAGGAGCAGGATCACCACGATCAGGGTTTCGATGAAGCTCACCGAACGGTGGGTCTCGGCGAACACATCCGCCACGATCTGGCTGCGAGCGCGGCGCGCGGACTTGATATCGCCACTCACATACCGCTTCCAGCGGCGCAGCGCGATCTCCTGGGCCGCGGGGAAGTCGAAGTAGAAATACCAGTAGCGCTCCACGATCAGCGTCCACAACAGCACGGCCAGCAGGAACAGCAGCCACAGCACACCACCCGCCGCGAACAGGTCTCCGAAGCCGGAAAAGAATCCCATTACTTGGCGCCCCGCATGGCGGCGAGCTTCTCAGCCCGTGCCGCCAGGATGGAGGCACTCTGTGCCTCCAAGGTATGCATCAACTGCTCGCTGCGGCTCGAAAGCAGGCCGTGGCAGAGCAAGAGCGCCGCCGCCACGATGAGGCCGAGCCAGGTGGGCACCAGGGCCGCCGCGATGCCGCTCGCCACCAGGTTGCTGCCCACGCCGAACAGGTTCATGGCTTGGAAGGTGTTCATGACACCGGCCACGGTGCCGAGCAGGCCCAGCACCACCGACACCAACGCCAGGATACGGAGCAGCCCGATGCGCGCCGCAATCACCGGCCGCTCGCGCAGCAGCGACTCGTCGAGCCTCAGCCCCAGGGTCTCGGCGTCGTCCGCCTTGCTCTCGTTGAACACCGAGAGGATGCGGCCGAGCGGGTTGCCGAGGTCCGCCTTGCTGGAATTCATCTGGGCGCTGATCTTCCTGCCGGCCTGGAAGATGTAGGCGCCGCGTTCCAGGGCGATGAGGACGCCGATGGCGCCGAGCACCAGGATCATCCAGCCGATACCGTGGCCCTGGCCCACCCGTTCGAAGAATGTCGGTTGGCCGGCGAGGCTGCGCAGGAGGTCGCCGCCGCTCGGATCCACGGCCATGGGCACCACGCCAGAGGTGGCCGCGGTCAGGCCGGCCGCGAGGCTGCGCCATTGTCCGGCAGGCTGGCGGTCGGGCTGCACCAGGGCGCCGGTCTCAGGCAGATAGCGCAGGAAGCTGTCGTCGTGCACCGCGGTGAACACGCCGACGCGCACCACATCCGTCTTCTCCTGGGAGCCGTCCTCATGGGTAATGGTCGCCGGGAACTTCGCCACCTGGCCCTCGGCGGTCATCTCCTGCTGCATCAGGAACCAGAGCTTGCGCAGGTCATCCAGCGCCGGCAAGTCGCGGCTCTCGGCGAGCCGCGCCAGGAACACGCCGCGACCCGGATACTGGGCCGAGACCAGGGAATCGTCCAAAGTCACCTTGAGGTCGCTCGCCACCTGGCGGGCGTTGTCGAACACCTGGCTGAAATCACCCTCTTTGGTGCGCAATTGACCGATCAGGTTGTCGAGTTGCGCCTTGTTGGCATCGAACTGCGTCTGCAACTGCTGGTTGCGCGTCTGCTCTGCGGCGAGCGCTTCCTTGGCGGTGGCGAGGATCTGCGCCTGCTGCGCGGCCTGGGCGTTGAACTGCTGCTCGCGCTGCTGGCTCAATGCCGTGTTCTGCTGCGCAGCGTTGCGCACTTGATCTAGCAACTGGTCGAGGTTGCCGGCGGCCTGGTCGGCGGACCAGGCGACCGAGGCGGTGACGAGGCCCAGGGCGAGGCTGAGGATGCGGAAGGAGGTCCTCATTTGCTCACCTCCGGGGCTTCCACTGGGAGTTGCATGAGGTCCGGGGCCGCCTGCTTGTTGGCGATGGCGATGGCCTCGGCTACGCCGCTACGATAGTCGTTGTCCACGGTCCACTTGCGGCCGGCCTTGTCCCAATAACCGGTCTCGCTGCCGTCCAGGGTCTGGTAGGCGAGCAAGAGGTGGCCGACGCGCAGGAAGTTGACCGTCAGGGTTTTGCCCTCCTTCGACAGTTCACCGCGGTAAGCCTCCACCGTCTTGCCGGCGGCGATCTCGTCCTTGTAGGCCTGCACCAGGCGCTGGAACTTGTCGGTGATCGGCACCGAGGGATTGTTGAGCAGCGCGTGCAGCTGCTGCATCTTGGCGGTGCGTTCGTCGGCGCGGTAGGGGATGTCGAGCTTCACGAACTGCGCCAGGCTGTCGGCCATCTGCAGCATCAGCGGCGGCAGGTTCTTCTGCACGTCGCCCACCTGCGACATCTGGGTGTTCAGGGAGTTCATCTCATCCGTCTGGGCTTGGATGATCTGCTGCAGCTGGTCGTCGTAGTTGCGCATCTCGTCGTAGCGCTGGGTCACGTCCAGGTACTGGTTCAGCATATCCTGGTTGCCGGCGGCCACCTTGTCGATCTTCTTCTGGGAGGCGGCGGCGGCCTTATCGGCCTGCTCCTGACTGTTGACGGCGTTCTGCACCTTGTTGGCGCCCGTGTTGGCGGCGCCTGCCCCGAGGGTGGCGGCGGCCAGCATGGACGTCAGGAGCACGGGGACGAGGGTCTTTTTCATGGCTGGACCTGCCTGGCTCTGGAGTAGGGAGGGGAAAGAGGTACGGCCGCCGGGCCTTCGGGCCCCGGCTCCCTGCCGTACATATCCTTATGCAACGAATTTAACAGACCTGACATAAGGTTGAAACCTCATGTCGTGGCGAGCCTCCAAAAGGCGGCACCCTACCACCCCTAGTAGGCCGATGGGCTTCCAGCGGCCGGCTCAGCTGCCCCCGTCGCATGCGTGTCGTGCAAGGGACGTTTTCATGACCAGTTGACTCGATTCTGTGGAGTCCCTGTGTGGGACTTCCC
>DASUBN010000332.1:0-2912 GCA_035763245.1 Gammaproteobacteria bacterium
GACAGCCCCACCTTGCCGTCCACCGCGAAGTGGCCGCTGAGACCGTAGACGAAGAAGCCGGCGGCCAGCACCAGGAAGCCCGCGGCGAACTTGGTGGAGATGTGGAAGTCACCCTTGTCCTTGCTCAAGTGGGTGTAGAGCCAGGCCAGCGGCGGGCTGAGCACGAAGATCCACACCGGGTTGAACCACTGCACCATCTCCGCCGGCATGTTGATGCCGTAGAGGTTGAGGTCCACGTTGCGCAGCGAGTAGAGCGTCAGCGAGGTGGACATCTGCTGGTAGAAGATGAAGAACAGCATGGTCTGGGCGGTGAGGATCATCACCGCCACCAGGCCCTTGCGCTCGCCGCTGCTGCCCTTGTAGATCATGACGCCGAAGATGCACAGCATGCCCACGAAGGCGAGGACCGCGAGGTCGCGGGCGTAGTCCTTGTTCTGGATGATGGCCGCCACCACCGCGATGCCGACGGAGGCGCCGATCAGCACCATCAAGAGCTTCTTGATGTCGATCGGCCTGAAGTCGGGCTCGGAGCCCACGTGCGCCAGGTGGCGGCGCAGCATGAAGTAATTGACGATGCCGAGCGCCATGCCGGCGGAGCAGAAGGCGAACGCGGCGTGCCAGCCCCAGTACACCTGGATGATGGGCGTGAAGAACTGCGACAGGGTGGCGCCCAGGTTCACCGCCATGTAGTACATGGTGAAGGCGCTGTCGATCTTGGCGGACTCGCCTTCGTAGATCTTGGAGATGAGGTTGGCCGGGTTCGACTTGAACAGGCCGCCGCCCACGGCGCACACCGCCAGGGCCACGAACAGGAAGGCGGGGTCGGGGATGGCGAGCATGGCGTAACCGATCACCAGGATCGCAGCCCCCATCAGTGCGGTGCGCTTGCTGCCCAGCACCCGGTCGCCTATCCAGCCACCGATGGCGGGGATCGCGTAGGCGATGCCCACGAAGGCGGAGAAGGTGAGGTTGGCGTTGTCGTCGGTGTAGCTCAGCTTCTGCACCATGAACAGCACGACGATCTGGGTCATGCCGTAGTAGCCGAAGCGTTCCCACATCTCGATGAGGAACAGGCTCACGAAGCCGAGCGTCTTGGAAGGCTTGCCGGTCTGGGTGGTCATTGGCGGTCCCCTGATAAGGATGGGTGGGACGGCGCCGCTCTTTGAGGCGGCTGCGGGCGGGAGGGCTCTTGCCTTAGTACCAGAATATGACGCCTGTGTGAAGCTGCGCCGGGGGGGCTGACCTATACTCCAAGGCCTGTGGTGGGGAACCCCGGGGAGCCTCCATGACCGTGAAAGCCGCCGAACGACGGCGCTACACCCGCTTCCGCTTCGCCTCTGTGATCCGCACCCGGGACGGCGACGCGGAGTGGGAATGTACGCTCGTGGACCTGTCGCTGCGGGGTTTCCTGGCCCGTTGCCCGGCGGAGTGGCGGCCGAGCCCGGGGGAACGGCTACGGGTGGAGTGGCGTCTGGCAGAGCTCATCACCCTCGACCTCGACGCGGTGGTGATGCACACCGACGCGGACCGCATCGGCTGCACCTGGGAAGCACGCGACGAGCAGAGTTTCGCGCATCTGAAGCGTCTCGTGGAGATGAACCTCCAGGACCCGAAGCTGGTGGCAAGGGAGCTCAAGGCCCTGCGGGCCGAGCCGATCCGCCAGTTCGCCCTGCATTAAACCCGGGTCTGGCTTTCCCAGAGGTCCAGTTGCCCGCCTTCCGGCGGCACCCTGAAGCGGGTCGCGTCGGTGCCCATGCGCCGGCCGAGGCCGAGCTTCAGGCGTTTGCAGGCGAGCGCGAAGCGCTGCGCGATGAGCTCCGCGTATTCCCCGGTGCCGCGCATGCGCGTGCCGAAGCCCGACTGGTATTCCGCGCCGCCGCGCGACTGGCGGATCAGGCTCATCACGTGCTCGGCCTTGAGCGGGTAGTGGGTCGTGAGCCATTCCTTGAAGAGCTCCTTGAGTTCGTAGGGCAGGCGCAGCAGCACGTAGCCGGCGCTGCAGGCCCCGGCCCCGGCGGCCAGCTCCAGGATGCGTTCCATCTCCGCGTCGTTGATCATGGGGATGATGGGCGCGGTCATGACCCCCACCGGTACGCCCGCCTTGGCGAGGGCTTCGACGGTGCGCAGCCTTCCCTGAGGGCTCGCGGTGCGCGGCTCCAGGCTGCGCTTCAACCCGTCGTCGAGCGTGGTGATGCTCACCATCACCGACACCAGCCGCTCCTTGGCGAGTTCGCTCAGGATGTCCAGGTCCCGGGTGATGAGCGCGCTCTTGGTGATGATGGCCACCGGATGATGGAAGCGCTGCACCACCTCCAGGATGGAGCGGGTGACCAGGAGCTTCCTTTCGACCGGCTGGTAGGGGTCGGTGTTGGCGCCCAGCATCAGGCTGCTCACCCGGTAGCCGGGCTTACGCAGTTCCTTGTCGAGCAAGGCGGCCGCATCCGCCTTGTAGAAGAGCTTGGTCTCGAAGTCGAGACCGGGCGAGAGGTTGAGGTAGGCGTGGCTCGGCCGTGCATAGCAGTAGATGCAGCCGTGTTCGCAACCCTTGTAGGGATTGATGGACTGGGAGAAGGGGATGTCCGGCGAGTCGTTGCGGCTGATGAGGGTGCGGGTGGGATCGGGTCGCACTTCGGTCTTGAGGGGCGGCAGTCCGTCTTCTTCCTCCACCGACCTGTTCCAGCCGTCGTCCTCCACGAACTTGCGGATGCTCTCGAAGCGGCCCTCGGGATTGGAGAGGGCGCCGCGGCCTTTATGGACTTCCGGCGGTTTCACAGGTGACCAAGAGTAACTGTATATTCATACAGTATAGGACCAAGCCCATATGCCAGCCAAGGTCCGGTTTGGGTGGGTCCGGGAGCGCGTGTTAAGGTAGCCCCGCCACCCTTTCGCCTCTTGAGCAGCCTCGGTAATCC
>DASUBN010000333.1:0-4351 GCA_035763245.1 Gammaproteobacteria bacterium
CTCGTGGACTTCTAATATCCAGAGCGCTCGATGAAAAAGCCCCTTCTTGATGGAAGGGGCTTTTGTTTTTCAGGCCATCACTGGCTGTGGTATTCGATCTGCAGGAAGAGGGAGCGCCCGGCGGTGTTGTAACCGTTGGCGGTCTGGTAGCGGGTGTCCAAGAGGTTGTCCACCTGCACTAGCAACGCGAATCCCTGACCCAATTCCCGATGCACGCTCAGGCCCAAGAGCAGGTAGCCGCCGTCGGTCACGGGGTTGCCGACCTGGTCTATGTCGCTGCGCGGTCCGATGAGGACGGCGTTGATGCCGGCTTGGGTCTGATCGTCGTGCCAGAGCAGGCTGCTCGTGAGGGTACGGCGCGCGCGCCGCAGGAGGTCCGTATCGTTGTCCAGGTCCTCGGGGCTTTGCACGCTGGCTTCATTGCGCCACGACCAGCCATCCCAGGACTGCTCGTAGGCGAGCTCCATACCCCGCACCCGCGCGTGGCCCACGTTCTCGTTCTGGCCGGCGAAGGGGTTCACGGGCGTGGGCATGGGCTGGAAGACGATGAGGTCGTCCAGCTTGTCCTGGAACAGGCTGGCGCTCAGCTCCTGGTCGTCCGAGAACTTGTGGCGCAGTCCGAGTTCCAGGTTTTGGGACGTCTCCGGCTGCAGGTTCGGGTTGCCATCGAAGCCGAAACGGTCCTCAGCGTTGGGCGCACGGAAACCGGTGCCGGCCCCGGCAGTCAGCCTGGTCTCGGAGCTGAGGTTGTATCCGTAGTCGACGTTCCAGGTGGTGTGGTTGCCGAAGGCCTGGTCATGGGTGTCCCGTCCCGCCAGCACCAGGCGTTGGCCGCCCAGGTCCAAGTCGTCCTCCGCGTACAGCGCGTTCACCCGGTCGGTGGGATCGTAGCCGGTGCCGAAGGATTGGGCGGAGGCATGCTGTTCCTCGGTGTACAGACCTGCCGTCAGCAGCTGCCGGTCGCTCAAGGAGATGTCGTTCTGCCAGTCCGCGATATTGCGCTGCGAATGCAGAAAGTCGGGGCCAGCTGGCAGGTTCGACGAGTCCACTTCCCGCTGGTCGATTTCGTCGAGCGCGTGGTTGAGGCTCAGCTTGCTGTGCCAGGTCTCCGTGAACCGGCCGCCGATGCCTATGCCGCTGGCCGCATCGCGGAAATCCTCCGCCAATTGGGTGGGAGCGAAGGTGTTGAAATCCGAGCCTTGGTAGAGGGTGTAGCCGTTGCTCTGCCAGTGATCGAAGTCGAGGTCCACCGCGCCGAGCTTAGTATGGCCGTTGAGGTTAAAAGTGCGGTTCTTGGTGCCGTCGTCGACGGTGCTGCCGGCCAGGGACGGGAAGCCGTCGGTGTGATAATCGTCGCCGGAGACGCTGATGGCGCTGTCGCCTGCGCCATAGCTCACCTGTCCACCGTCGTCGAAGGTCCCATAGCGGCCCGCACCGGCATGGGCGCCGTACTGCAAGCCAGGCTTGGCCGGTTTGGTGATGATGTTCACGACGCCGCCGATGGCGTCCGAGCCGTACAACGAGGCCCGGGGGCCCTTCACGATCTCGATGCGCTCGATGTCCTGCAAGCGGATGTTCTCCAGCGGTGCGCCACCCAAGGTGGTGGGGTTGATGCGCATACCGTTGATCAGCACCAGGGTCTGGTTGCTGTTGGTGCCGCGCAGGAACAGGGATTCAGGCTGGCCCGGGCCGCCGCTTTGGGCGATGTCGAGCCCCGCATACTGGCGCAGTACCGAGCCGATGTCGCCGCCTTGGGCGAGCGCCAGTTGCTGGGGGCCGATGACGATCACCGGCGCCACTTCCTGGTCCGCGATCAGTGGAGTGCGGGTGGCGGTGACGCTGATGCCGCCCAAGTCCGCGCTCCCCGCGTTTGGGGAGCCGTCGGCGTAGGCCGGTGACAGGCCGAGGAGCAGCGCGAACGCGCCGCCGATATGCGAAGGCTTGAACATGTGGTTTCTCCCCGCACAGCACGCCCGCTGTGCGCAAACGGTGGTGACACCGGCGCCGTGGGGAGGAGGCGAGGGAGCGATGGACGCGACCCACGCGCATCGCCCACCGCAATGCCGGAACGTGGAGGTCCGTGGTGCAGGGAGGCACCATGCGCGAATCAAGCACGTGAGTGCTTGATTCGTCGGAGGCGAGCCCGGGCATGTGCCGGACTCGCCGAGTCTGCAAAAGCCCAAGGACGGGATTTTGCAGAGGTTCCCTATTGAGACTCTCCTGCATCCAGGCCGGTCTCCGGGCTCGCGAGCGGGAACCTTCGAGGTTCCCTGGGCCCTCCGCCTTCCCGCGCTACGCGCAGTGGCTTCGTGGAGGGTCTTGGGCTCGCCTACCGTTGCGGGGGCAGCGCCGGAATAGTCTCATGACGCACCGGCTTCCCGAGTGTCTGCCGGAAGGCAGACGCCTGAAGGCGCGAGCACTCTATGCAGAGGTGAAGGGAGTGTCAAGGTATAGAAGATAACGTCCCGTGAAGCGGGGTGAGTTCGGTGCTTTTAAGCAGACAGCCATGGCTGTCTGCTCCGGGCTAACGCTAGGCAGGAGCTGAGCTGGGAGGCATACAGGGATGTTGGCCATCGGCTCCAAAAAAGAAAGCCCCACCTAAGCGGGGCTTTCCCAAATTTTCACTCGAAGCTATTTACTGCGCCTGGAACGCGGTGCCGTTCTTGATGTTCTCCGCCACCTTGTTGGCCATGGCCGCCGCGAGCTTCTCGCCACTGGCGTAGTCCTTGAGGTTGTTCACCACCACGAGCGTCTTATAGCCCTCCACGAAGGTGTAGAGCTGTACCGAGTAGCTGCCCATGGCCGGCGAGACGTACAGGTAGAAGGAACCGGGCATGAAGCCCTGGGCCGGGTGCGCGGTGGCGGGTTTGACGTTGTCCTTGTACACGCCGAGCTCGAAGTTCTGGTCCGAGGCGAGGTCCGCCTGCGGGTCCTTGATCTTGGCGGCGCTCTGCAGCTGCACGAGGCCGTAAGTGCTGTTGCTGGCGTCGTTGAAAGCGCAGATGCTGCGCGGCGCGTCATCGCCCGACATCTTGTTGGCGGTGAGGGTTTGGCCGAGGATGGCGCTGGCGTCGGCGGCGCTCACCGAGAGACAGGCTTCTATGACTTTCTTGGCGTTGGGGTCGGGCTGCTGCTCGCAGCCGGAGAGCAAGCCCAAGCTCGCCAGGGCGAGCGGCGGCAGGTAGCGCAACAGTCGGGTCATCTTCATGCCTCGCAGTCTCGAAGGGGAGGGTTGTCACAAACCGGCTGCCGGATGCAGCCTCAGGGGCGCCAAGGATAGCGCATCGGGACCCGGGCGGCATCACCCGGGCAGGTAGGCCTTGCCGCCCTCCCAGGACAGCGCCCGTACCGGCACCCGGTAGAGGCGGGAGAGGGTCTCGGGATTGAGCATCTCGGCGCTTTCGCCGTGGGCCGAGGCGCCGTCGCCGAAGAGCATGAGGATGCGGTTGCAGAAGCGGGCTGCCAGGTTTATGTCGTGCAGGCTCATGAGCAGCGCCCGTCCTTCCTGGGCCGCGAGCCGCTGCAGCTGGCCCAGGAGCGCCAGTTGATGGTGCAGATCCAGCTGTCCGGCCGGTTCGTCCAGCAGGAACATTGCCGGGTCCTGCACCAGCACCGTGGCGAGGTCGAGGCGGCGACGTTCGCCGCCGGAGAGTGAGGTCTGGGCGCGCTGCTCGAGGCCCTCGAGGCCCACGTTCTTCAGCGCGCGGCGTGCGATGGCCACGTCCCCATGGGATTCCCAGCGCCAGAAGTCGAGGTGCGGATGCCGGCCGATGAGCGCCGTCTCCAGCACCGTGGCGGGCAGGCTGTCCTCGGGCTGCTGCATGAGCAGCCCGAGGCGCTGCGCCACCCGCCGCCGCGGCAGTGAAGCGAGCGGCGCACCGTCGAGCAGCACCTCGCCGGCGGCGTGCGGGCGCAGGCCGGCGAGGGTATGCAGCAGCGTGGTCTTGCCGACACCGTTGGCGCCGAGCAGCGCCACGCAATCGCCCGCGTGCATCGTGAGGTCGAGCCCGCGGCACACCTGCTTGCCGCCGATGCGCACTTCGAGGCCGCGGGCTTCGAGCAGCGCGGCGGCGCTCACAGCGGGCCCCGGGCGCGGTTGAGGAGGTAGAGGAACAGCGGCACGCCGACGACAGACATCACCACCCCCACCGGCAGCTGCCGCGGTTCGGCCACGGTGCGCGCCAGGGTGTCCGCCAGCACCAGCAGGCAGCCGCCCAAGAGCACGGCGCCCGGCAGCAGGCGGCGATGGTCGCTGCCCACCAGGATGCGGAACATGTGCGGCACCACCAGGCCCACGAAGCCGACGCTGCCCGCCTCGGTGACCGCCACCGCGGTGAACAGCGACGCACTT
>DASUBN010000334.1:0-3271 GCA_035763245.1 Gammaproteobacteria bacterium
GTGAAGGGCCATAACCTGAGCCTCAACATGACCGTCAAGAACACGCTCGATCCGAAGCAGAGCGGCGACCTGGACGTTAACCTGAAGATCAACAGCTTCAAGGACTTCTCGCCCGACCGCGTGGCCGAGCAGGTACCGGAACTGAAGCAGCTTCTGGAGCTGCGCAAGAACCTGATGGCGCTCAAGGGCCCGCTCGGCAACGTGCCGGCTTTCCGCCGCGCCATCCAGGATCTCTTGAAGGACGACGCCACCCGCGCCGCGGTCATGAAGGAACTGGGCATCGACGACAAGGGCGGGAAGAAATAGCCCTTAGCCCGTCGCGCCACACGAACCACACAGTTTCAGAGAGGCGACCACCATGAGCGAAATGAAGAAAGAGACGCAGTCCGCGCCGGCGGCCGAGGGATCCCTGCTCGACCAGATCATGCAGGAGACGCGGCTCAAGCCCAACGAGGAAGGTTATGAGATCGCCAAGAAAGGCGTCGAAGCCTTCATCTCCGAGCTGCTGCAACCCTCCCGCAAGACCGAGAAGGTGGAGCAGAAGCTGGTGGACGAGATGATCGCGGAGATCGACCGCAAGCTCAGCAAGCAGATGGACGAAGTGTTGCACCACGCGGATTTCCAGAAGCTGGAGTCCTCCTGGCGCGGCCTGAAGTCGCTCATCGACCGCACCGATTTCCGCGAGAACACCAAGATCGAGCTGCTGAGCGTCTCCAAAGACGAGCTGCTGCAGGACTTCGAGGACGCGCCCGAGGTGGCCAAGTCCGGCCTCTACAAGCACGTCTATACCGCGGAGTTCGGCCAGTTCGGCGGTGCGCCCTACGGTGCCATGATCGGCGCCTACGACTTCGGCCCCGGCGCCCAGGACATCCAGCTGCTGCGGAACATCGCGAGCGTCGGCGCCATGTCGCATGCGCCGTTCGTTGCCGCCGCTGCCCCGCAGTTCTTCGGCGTGGACAACTACGAGGAACTCGCCGCCATCAAGGACATGCAGGCCACCTTCGAAGGCCCGCAGTACGCCAAGTGGCGTGCCTTCCGTGAGTCGGACGACTCCCGCAACGTGGGCCTGACCGCGCCACGCTACATGCTGCGCGCGCCCTACGGCGAGACCAACAAGGCGCGCGAGTTCAACTACGTGGAGAGCGTCAAGGGCCACAACGACTACCTGTGGGGCAACACCGCCTTCGCCTTCGGCTCGCGCCTGGCGGACAGTTTCAAGCAATACCGCTGGTGCCCGAACGTGATCGGCCCGCAGAGCGGCGGCATGGTGGACAACATGCCGGTGCACCACTACCAGGAGAAGGGCGAGACCAAGACCAAGGCCCCGGTGGAGGCCTTGATCTCCGACCGCCGCGAGTTCGAGCTGGCCGAACAGGGCTTCATCCCGCTGGTGGCCAAGAAGGACAGCGACCACGCCGTGTTCTTCTCAGCCAACTCGGTACAGAAGGCCAAGCACTTCGGCAACAGCCCCGAGGGCAAGGAGGCGGAGATGAACTACCGCCTCGGCACGCAGCTGCCTTATCTCCTGATCGTCAACCGCCTGGCGCACTACCTCAAGGTGCTGCAGCGCGAGCACATCGGCAGCTGGAAGACCCGCAACGACCTGGAGCGCGAGTTGAACGCCTGGATCCGCCAGTACGTGGCCGATCAGGACAACCCGCCGGCGTCGGTGCGCAGCCGCCGCCCCTTGCGCGAGGCCAAGGTCACGGTGAGCGACATCGAAGGTCAGGCTGGCTGGTACAAGGTCGAGCTGGCGGTGCGTCCGCACTTCAAGTACATGGGGGCGGCCTTCACCCTCTCCTTGGTCGGCAAGCTGGAGAAGGAAGGCGGCGGTGAGGGCGATGGCGGCGGCGGTGACGATGCCGGCGGCGACGACGGCGGTGATGCCGGGGGCGACGCGGGCGGCGATGGCGGGGCAGAGGCCTGATCTCCACCTAAACCATATATAACCTCGGGACGGGGAGCCTCTGCAGAGCATGAAAGCCGATCTGAAGAGCTTGGTACGACGCCTCAACCATCAGTGCACCAAGTCGCTGGAAGCGGCCTCGGGCCTGTGCGTGAACCGCAGCCACTACGAGGTGGCTCCGGAGCACTTCCTGCTGCAGTTGCTGGAAGAACCGAAGGCGGATGTGCAGCTGGTGTTGAAGCACTTCGAAGTCGATCCCGGCCGCTGGAGCAAGCAGCTGCAGCATGAGATCGAGGGACTGAAGAGCGGCAACCCCGGCCGGCCGGTCTTCGCCACCTCCCTGCTGTCGTGGTTGGAGGAGGCCTGGATGGTCAGTTCCCTCGACCTCGGCCAGGCGCGGGTGCGTTCGCTGGCGCTCTTGGCGGCGCTCGCCGACAACCCGGCGCGCTACGGCCTGGAGCAGCTCGCCGACCTCGACAAGCTCTCCAAGGACAAGCTGCTCGGCGTGCAGAACGACGTGTTCGCGGTGTCGGAGGAGGCTAATGAGCCCCTCGGCACTGCGAGCTATGCTGCCGGTCCCAGCGCCGCGGGCCGCGCGGCACCGGAGTCCGGCACCGCGCTGCAGAAGTTCACCACCAACTTCACGGCCCGGGCCCGTGAAGGCAAGATCGACCCTGTGTTCGGCCGCGACCCCGAGATACGGCAGATCGTGGACATCCTCGGGCGCCGGCGCAAGAACAACCCCATCGCCGTGGGCGAAGCGGGTGTGGGCAAGACCTCGGTGGTGGAAGGCCTGGCGCTCAAGGTGGTGGCGGGCGACGTGCCAGCCTCCCTCAAGGACGTGGACATCGTGGGCCTCGACCTCGGCCTCCTGCAAGCGGGCGCGAGCGTCAAGGGTGAGTTCGAGAACCGCCTCAACGCCGTGATCACCGAGATCAAGACCTCCCAGAAACCCATCATCCTGTTCATCGATGAGGCCCACACGCTCATCGGCGCCGGCGGCGCCGCGGGCACGGGCGATGCGGCGAACCTGCTCAAGCCCGCGCTGGCGCGCGGCGAACTGCGCACCATCGCTGCCACCACCTGGAGCGAGTACCGCAAGTATTTCGAGAAGGATCCGGCGCTGGCGCGGCGCTTCCAGCTCGTCAAGCTGGACGAGCCTTCGCCGGAGCAGGCGGCCGTCATCCTGCGCGGCATCCGCGACACCTATGAGAAGGCCCACGGCACCTACATCACCGATGCAGCCATCCTCGCCGCCGCCAACATGTCGGCGCGTTACATCTCGGGGCGGCAGTTGCCGGACAAGGCAGTGGACCTGCTCGATACCGCTTGCGCGCGGGTCAAGGTGAGCCTGGCGAGCAAGCC
>DASUBN010000335.1:0-2468 GCA_035763245.1 Gammaproteobacteria bacterium
ATAGTCACCCGCCACGGAGGCCGGACCTGGGCCGAAGCGGCGGTGGACCAGGGTGCCACGTTCCATTTCACCATCCCGCAGAAGGAGGCGTTGACATGAATGGCTACGAGCAGGTGGAGATCCTCTACGCAGAGGACAACCCGGCGGATGCGGAGCTGACGCTGCACACCCTGAAGGAGCGCAAGATCGCCAACAGCATCGTCTGGGTGCAGGACGGCGCCGAAGCGCTGGACTACATCCACCGGCGCGGCAAGTTCGCCTCCCGCTCCGAAGGCCTGCCCCGCGTCATCCTCTTGGATCTCAAGATGCCCAAGGTGGACGGCATCGACGTACTCAAAGCCATCAAGTCCAGCCCCGATACCCAATCCATCCCGGTGGTCATCATGACCTCCTCCCAGGAGGAGAGCGACCTCGTGAAGAGCTACAAGCTCGGCGTCAACAGCTACATCGTGAAGCCGGTGGATTTCGACAAGTTCGCCAAAATCGTCGAAGACGTGGGCATGTATTGGCTGGTGAGCAACAAGGCGCCTGCCTGAGGAGAGCTGCCATGGGACAGATACCAAGGATCCGCATCCTGCACGTGGAGGATAACGCGCCGGACGCGGAACTCATCGCGCTTACGCTACAGGACTCCGGCCTCAATTGCGACATCCGCCTGGCCCGCTCGCTCAACGAGTGCCGGACCGCGCTCGCGGAAGGCGGCTACCAGCTGGTGCTGTCAGATAGCCACAGCCATGACTTCCGCGGCCGCGACATACTGCACTTGGTGCGCGAATACCTGCCCGGGGTGCCCTTTATCTTCCTGTCGGGCTCCTTCGATGACACCGATCCCGTGCTGCTGCACACCGAAGGGGCAGCGGACTGCCTGCTCAAGGACGAACTGCGGAAACTCGCCCCGACCGTGCGCCGGGTACTGGGAATCTAGTTCAGCCCCGCTTCCACCGCCGTCCAGAAACTCGCGTCCTCCTCTCCCAGCGCCCACATGGAGACGCCCTTGAGGTCCAGGCTCACCGCATAGCGGCTCTTGAGCTGGATGCTCCTGGTGTCCTCGTACCACACCTCATGGGTGTCGCCCTTGGAATCCGTGTAGTCGAAGAAGGGCGAGTTGCTGCTGCTGTCCCACTGGGCCGTGGCCCCGGTGGAGCTCAGGAGCGCCGGGATGTCCTTCCAGGCCACGGCGCTGCCGGTGCTCGCCGTGGTGTCGTAGTCATAGCCGTAGGCCGGCAGTCCCAGGAGGATCTTGTCCGCGGGGATCTGGGTGACGGCGTATTTCAGGCAGGCTTGCATCCAATCGCTGCCGTCCACCGGGCCCGGCGCCCCGCCCGGCACGTTCTCGTCGTAGGTCATCACCTGGAAGATGTCCGCCTCGGGCGCGAGCGCGGCGTAGTCGTAGGGCCAGCCCCAGCTGTCGTTGGGGTCGTCGGCGGACTTGGCCGGCACGCTCAGCATCAGGGTCGAACCCTCGGCATGCAGCGCCTGAGCGAGCTCGGTGACGAACGTGGTGTAGTTGTCCCGGTCCGTGTCGTAGAGCCCCTCGAAGTCGATGTTGATGCCCGCGAGCCCCTGGGTCTGGGCCAGGGTCGCGATGCTGTTGAGGGTGGCGGCCCGGTTCGTCACCATGGCCGAGTGGGCCAGGGCCGGGTCGAAATCCGTGGCGCCGAAGTTGGAGATCACCACGTAGGAAGCGCGTTTATCGGAGGTGTCGCTGTCCATGAGGCTCACCGGCAGCGCGCCCGTGAGGCTGCCGTCGGCGTTCACGTTGATCACGTCCATGGAGACCGCCGTCACCGGCACGCTGGCGGAAGTGGCGGAAGCCGCGGACGTGGCGTCGCCGGTGTAATAACCCAGCACCGTCTTGGCGGTGGTACCGCCGGAGCCAGAGGAAGAAGTGCCTGTGTTGCCGCTGCCGCCGGAGCCGCAGCCGGCGAGCAGGCACAGGGAGCCGATGGCGGCGATCAGCAGACGGCGGTTCAAGTCGCTTCCCCCACCCTTTCAGACCCGCAAGGCCGGTGTAATCCGCGTGTCACATTCCACTGCGATGGTTACAGATTATGCCTGTCGCCCCTCCCGGCTGCCACGCCGTTATCATCGGATCATCCCATCGGGAAACCCAGCGGACATGAATCGCCTCTACGCCGTCTCCTCCGGCATGGTGCGCGGCCTCTACGGCCGCTATGTGGACACGCCGCCGGTGCTGGACAAGGCGCGCTACTTCCCCGCCCACCGGCGCTTCGAGGAGGGGTTCCCGGCCATCCGGCGCGAGTGCCTCGCGCTCATGGAGGAGATCCGGGCCATCCCCGAGTTCCACGAGCTCATGAAGGAGCAGGCGGACCTGTCCCAGTACGGCGGCAAGTACTGGCGCATGTTCGTGCTCCGCGCCTACGGCGTGGACAACCCGGCGAACCAGGCCCGCTGCCCCGCCGTCGCCGCGCTCCTCAAGGGCCGGCCCGAGATCCTCTCCGCCACCC
>DASUBN010000336.1:0-5584 GCA_035763245.1 Gammaproteobacteria bacterium
GGGCCTTCATCATGCCGCGCAGGCAGGCCTTGGAGAGGCGGAACACGGAGGTGAGATCGGTATCGATCACCGCTGACCAGTCATCCTCCTTCATGCGCAAGAGCAGCGTATCGCGCGTGATGCCGGCATTGTTGACAAGGATGCTCGGGTCGCCGAACTCGGCGGCGGCAGCTTTCACGGCTTCCTCTACCTGGGCGGGGTTGCCCACATCGAGTACCGCACCGCGACCGCGGATGCCGGCCGCCTTGAGATAGGCGCTGATCTGCTCCGCGCCTTCCGGCTTGGTGGCCGTACCCACCACGGTGGCGCCGGCCTTGCCGAGCGCTTCGGCGATGGCCTTGCCGATACCGCGGGTCGCCCCAGTGACGAGGGCGATATCCTGTTTGAGCATGGTCAGGCTCCTGCCGCGGCCAGGGCGGCCTGCAGTGTGATGGGGTCGTACACGGGATAGGCCTCGATGGCCTTGTCGATGCGTTTGGCGAGGCCGGCCAGGACCTTGCCCGGACCGAACTCCAGCTGCTTCATGCCGCCGAGAACGGCGAGCTTCTGCGCAGATTCCACCCAGCGCACCGGGCTGTGCAGTTGCGCCTTGAGCGCGGCGCGGATGGCGGCGGTATCGTCGTGGCTCTGCACGTCCACATTCTGGATCACCGGGATCGTGGGCGCTTTCACCTGCATCTCGGCGAGCCGCGCGGCGAGCTTCTCCGCGGCGGGCAACATCAGCGCGCAATGGGACGGCGCGCTGACCGGCAGCGGCAACGCACGTTTCGCGCCGCGCGCCTTGCAGGCCTCGCTCGCCCGCTCCACCGCTGCTTTGTTGCCGGCGATCACCACCTGACCCGGGGAGTTATAGTTCACGGCCTCCACCACTTCGCCCTGCGCCGCTTCGGCGCAGGCGGCACGCACTTGATCGTCGTCGAGTCCGAGGATCGCCGCCATGGCGCCCTGCCCGGCCGGCACCGCCTGCTGCATGGCCTGACCGCGGAACTCCACCAACTCCACTGCCGCCTTGAACTCCAGGGAGCCGGCACAAACCAGCGCCGTATATTCGCCCAGGCTGTGGCCAGCCATGGCAGCGGGATCGCGCCCACCCGCGGCCTTCCACACCCGCCACACCGCCACGCCGGCGGCCAACAGGGCGGGCTGGGTGCGTTCGGTGGCATTGAGCCGCTCCTCGGGGCCCTGCTGGGCCAGCACCCAGAGATCGTAACCGAGCGCCTCGGAGGCTTCACCGAAGGTCCGTTGCACCTCCGGATGGGCTTCGGCCAGGGACGCGAGCATCCCTATGGATTGGGAACCTTGGCCGGGGAACACGGCGGCGAAACTCATGGCTCGACTCCAGTCGGCGCAAAGCCGCGCATTATACGGCGCCACGGCAGCCCCCCGCCAAAGCCGATTAGAGCACCCGCAAAAGCGCCGTAGAGATGGGCGTCCACGATGACCGGCCCGCCGCTGGTAGCGGTGGAGAACGGCAAGGCACCGAAGAGCTGCTCATAGGCGAGCTTGAGTAACAGGAAGGCGGCCAGCACACAACCGAAGCGATCCCGCCTTCGGATCAGGGCCAGGGCACCTGCCGCCCAAAGTGTATCGAGGGCCCCGGAGATGCCCACGTACCATTCCACGTCAGGGTCACCCACCAAGAGGCCGATACCCACAGCGAGGCTACCCGCCAGCACCAGCGACGGCGTGCGCCAGCCCGGCAGCACGTCGGCGAACAGGAGCCAGAGCAGCAAAGCGCCGGCCATGTCCTCGGCTAGGTGCCCCGCACCCATGTGCACGAAATTGCCGGTGAGCAGCCGCCACCATTCCCCCTGCAGGATGGCAATTCGGTCGTAACGCAGCGGCAGCCTCCAGGCATCTCCACCCAGGGCCAACACCAGGCAAGGCAGGATCACCACCAGCACCGGCCAATGGCGGCGCAATAGTCCCTTCACCTGAGCGACGGATGATGTCGGCGGAAAGCGCATGGGGGCGTTGATGTTATGATGGGCTACACGCCGGAAGCGTATCCGACAATCTTAGCAGTCAAACCCGCCATGCAAGCCAACAAGAGACGAAACGCCGGTTTTACACTCATCGAAATCATGGTGGTGGTGGTCATCATCAGCATCCTGGGCGCCATCATCATCCCCAAGATCTTCGATAAGCCGGACCAAGCGCGCGTCGTCAAGGCCAAGCAGGACATCCAGGCCATCCAGTCAGCCCTTGAGCTCTACCGGCTAGACAACTATGTCTATCCCACGACCGACCAAGGCCTGGACGCCCTGGTGGAGAAGCCCAGCACCAATCCCGCACCCGCCCACTGGAAGCAGTACTTGGACCGCCTGCCAGTGGACCCCTGGGGCCATCCCTACCAATACCTGAACCCGGGTACCCACGGCTCGGCGGTGGACATCTGGTCCCTCGGGGCTGACGGGCAGCCGGGCGGCGACGGCATCAACGCCGACATCGGCAACTGGAACCTGGACGAGAACGGCAACCAGCCGAGCGGCGGCCCCCCCGGCCACTGATACCCGGGGCGCGAGGACGCGAGCTTGCGGCGCACCTGTGGCTTCACTCTCATCGAACTGCTGGTGGTGCTGGTCATCATCGGCATCGTCACCACCGTGGCGCTCATCTCGCTGGGCTCCCTGGGGCGGGACCCGCCTGCCAAGCAGGCCGCAATGCAACTCGCCGACCTCGCGGGCCTCGCCGCCGAGCAGGCGGTGATGCAGAGTGAGCAATACGGCTTGCTGGTGGAGCCCCACGCCTATGCATTCTATATATACGACGGCCATGGCTGGACCGCCGCCAAGGACGACAGCCTGTTCGGCCGGCATGAGCTCGGCGACGATGTGACCCTCACCCTGGAGTTGGATGGCGCGCAAGTGACCCTGGCGCCGCCCCCGACCACGGCGGCGGACGCCGCACCGGCATCTGGCACCGTCGCCCCCGCCTCCGGCAAGGAGGCAGGCGTCAAACCCCAGCTGCTGTTCCTCTCCAGCGGCGAGTTGCAGCCCTTCACCCTTACCGTCAGCGGCGTGGACAAGAGCGGCGACTACACGGTAAAGGGCACGCTCGCCGACGGCATCCAGCTCCTGGAGCCCGATGCCGGGAAACCTTCGTCATGAACGCGCGGCAATCCGGCTTCACCCTCATCGAAGTGCTGGTGGCCCTGGCGATCCTCGCCCTGAGCCTGGTGGCGGTCATCGGTGCCGCCGGCAGCAGTACCCGCCTCAGCAGCGGGCTGCGCGACCGCACCTTTGCCGACTGGGTGGCGCTTAATGAGCTCACCACCCTGCGGCTCGCCCATACCGCTCCCAGCGATAACTCGCTCAACGGCGACGCCGACATGGGCGACCAGAAGTGGCACTGGACCGCCAAGATCGGCCCTACCGCCGACCCTAACCTGCTGCGCATCGATGTAGACGTGGCCAATGCCGACAAACCCGACGAGGTGGTAGAGAGCGTCACGGGCTTCATGGGTACCGACCAGTCGACGGGAGGTCCGGCACCATGAGATGGCGCGCCTCGGGCTTCACCTTGGTCGAGATCCTGGTGGCCATGCTCATCTTCGCAATCATGGGCACCATGGCCTATGCCGGCCTCGACAGCGTGGTGCAGCAACGCAGCCGCAACGAAGAAGTGATGAAGCGCCTCCGGCAAGTGCAGCTCGCGATGAGCATCATGAGCCGCGACTTCGCGCAGCTGGCGCCGCGCCCGGTGCGCAACGACCTCGGGTCCTCCAGTGGTCCGCTTCTCGCGAGCCCTGACAACGTGCCGCCCATCGTGCTCACCCGCGGCGGCTGGAGCAATCCCTTGGGGCTGACCCGCAGCACGCAGGAGCGGGTTGCCTACAGCCTGGAGGACGGCAAGCTCATGCGTTCCTTCTGGCCGGAGCTGGACGTCTCCGTGGCCGCAGTACCGATCAAGCAGGTGCTGCTGCCGGACGTGACAGCGGTCAAGGTCATGTACGCCGATGCCTCCGGCCAGTTCCAGGACGTCTGGCCCGAGACCACCGCGAACGGTGCGCCGTCTGCGAGCACCCATGGCCAGGCCGCGGCCGGCAACGGTGTGCTGCCGGAAGCCGTGAGCATCACGCTCACCCTCAAGGACTGGGGTACCGTCACTCGCATCGTGGAAGTGGCAGGTCAGCAGTAATGAGAGAACGCCCGCCTCCGACATCGAAGCAACGCGGCATAGCACTCATCACCGCGCTCGTGATCATGGCCATCGCCGCCACCATCGCCGCCGCCATGCACTGGCAGGGTAGCCTGGATACCCGCCGCACCGCGACCCTCATCCAGGGCAACCAGGCCGTGGAGTATGCCCTGGGTGCTGAAGCCTGGGCCGAGCAGATCCTGCGTAGGGACCTCAACGATCCCAAGAATAACCCGCAAACCGTGAATCTGGGACAGGATTGGGCGGCGCAGCTGCCACCCCTGCCGGTGGAAGGCGGCCAAATCATCGGACATATCGAAGACATGCAGGGCCGCTTCAACCTGGATCTGCTCCAGGGGCAGGGGGGGCAATCCACGCAGGGATACTTCGGCCAGTTCCAGCGCCTACTCACCGCCCTCAACCTGGATCCCAACATCGCCTACGCCGTCTCTGATTGGGTCAACGCCGGCACCGTCCCCGGAAACCCCTTCGGCGCGAAGGATGATTTCTACACCCGCCTGCAACCACCCTATCTCACCGCAGACGCGCCCATGACCAGTGTCAGCGAACTGCAACTGGTTAAGGGTGTGACTCCCGAGGTATACACGGCGCTCGCGCCTTATGTATGCGCCATCCCGATGACAACGCAGCCCGGCCTGCCCAATGCCGTCACTGGCTGGCTCAACGTGAACACGGCGCCGGCACTGCTCATCGCCACCCTGGCGCCGAATCTCACCGCCGATCAGGCCGAGCAGATAGTGGGCGCGCGCGGAAGTCAGGCCCTGACGCCCGGCAACTTCAGCCAGACTACCCAGGTCCATATCCCCAACGGCGGAGTGCAGCCCGGATTTACCAGCAGCTATTTCCTGCTGACGGTCACGGCGGAGATTGGCAGCACCCATGTGACCATGTACAGTCTGCTGAAAAGCAGCGGCAACAACGTCATCGCCATCCGCCGCACCTTCGGGACCCTGTAGCATGGCCGAATCCATCTTCCTGCAGATGCCGCGCACCCCAGGGCCGTTCCATTGGCTGCTGGTGGACGCGCTCGGCAACCGCATCGGGCACGTGCAGCAGGGTGCGCTCAGCGAGGCCGCCGCCCAGGCCCGTGGCCGCAAGCTCACTGCCTTCGTACCCGGTGAGCAGGTGCTGCTCTTTCCCGCCGAGATCCCCACCCGCAACCTGCAGAAGGTGCAGCAGGCTGCGCCCTTCATATTGGAGGACAAGCTTGCCGCCGACGTGGAGACCTTGCACTTCTCCGCCGAACTGCGCGACACAGGCAAGCCGCTGGTGGCGGTCACCGAACAGGACCGCATGCGTCACTGGCTGGATGAGATGGCTCAGGCCGGCCTCGAACCGGTGCAGCTCGTGGCCGACGTCACCGCGTTGCCACCGCCCCCGGAAGGCGCGGTGGTGGCCCTGGACGCCGGCTACGCAGTAGTGC
>DASUBN010000337.1:0-2090 GCA_035763245.1 Gammaproteobacteria bacterium
GCCGAGATGTGCGACCGCATCAAGGCGGCGGTGGACGGCCGCACCGACCCCAGGTTCGTGATCATGGCTCGCACCGACGCCCATGCGGTGGAAGGCCAACAGGCGGCAGTGGACCGCGCCCTGAGGTACGCGGAGGCGGGCGCCGACATGATCTTCGCCGAAGCCCTCGCGACGCTCGACGAGTACCGGCAGTTCACCAAAGCCGTGAAGGTGCCGGTGCTCGCCAACATCACCGAGTTCGGCAAGACGCCGATGTTCACCACCCAGGAACTGGGCGGCGCCGGCGTGCGCCTCGCGCTCTATCCGCTCTCCGCCTTCCGCGCCATGAGCAAGGCGGCGGAGCGGGTCTACGGCGAGCTGCGCCGCCAGGGTACCCAGAAGGGCGTGCTCGACACCATGCAGAGCCGTACCGAGCTCTACGACGTGCTCGGTTACATGGACTACGAGAAGAAGCTCGACGAACTCTTTCGCAAAAAATGATGCCTGAGAAGTCCATCCGGGACTTTTCAGACCCGCCGAGTCCGGCGCATGCGCGGACTCGGCGCTTCACAGACAGGATCACGAGCAGGGTATAACAGCAGTACGTCCCTGTACTGGTTACTTAGGAGTTGAGGCGATGAGCGAGACCACCCCCGGCTTCAAGCCCAAGAAATCCGTCGCCCTCTCGGGCGTCACCGCCGGGAACACCGCGCTCTGCACCGTGGGGCGCAGCGGCAACGACCTGCACTACCGCGGTTACGACATCCTCGACATCGCAGAGAAGTGCGACTTCGAGGAGGTGGCCTACCTCCTGATCCACGGCAAGCTGCCGAACCGCGCCGAGCTGAAGGGCTACAAGGCCAAGCTCAAGCGCCTGCGCGGCCTGCCGGTCACGGTACGCTGTGCCCTGGAGCAGCTTCCACCCTCCAGCCATCCCATGGACGTGATGCGTACCGGCGTGTCCGCGCTGGGCTGCGCGCTCCCGGAGAAGGACGACCACAACGCCGCCGGCGCCCGCGACATCGCCGACCGGCTGGTGGCCTCGCTCGGTTCCATGCTCTGCTACTGGTATCACTGGAGCCACAACGGCCGGCGCATCGAGGTCGAGACCGACGACGACTCCGTGGGCGGCCATTTCCTGCACATGCTCCACGGCAGCGAACCCCCGGACGCCTGGGTGCGCGCCATGCACACTTCCCTCATCCTCTACGCCGAGCACGAGTTCAACGCCTCCACCTTCGCCGCCCGCGTCATCGCCGGCACTGGCTCCGACATGTACTCCGCCATCACCGGCGGCATCGGCGCGCTGCGTGGCCCCAAGCACGGCGGCGCCAACGAGGTGGCCTTCGAGATCCAGAGCCGCTACGCGAACCCGGACCAGGCGGAAGCCGACATCAGGCAGCGCGTCGAGGCCAAGGAGATCGTCATCGGCTTCGGCCACCCGGTGTACACCATCGGCGACCCGCGCAACCAGGTGATCAAGGAAGTGGCCCGCAGCCTCTCCAAGGGCGCCGGCGACATGAAGCTCTATGACATCGCCGAGCGGCTCGAGACGGTGATGAAGAAGACCAAGAACATGTTCCCGAACCTGGACTGGTTCTCGGCCGTGTCCTACCACGTGATGGGCGTGCCCACCGCCATGTTCACGCCGCTGTTCGTGGTGGCCCGCACCACCGGCTGGAGTGCCCACGTCATCGAGCAGCGCGAGGACGGCAAGATCATCCGCCCCAGCGCGAACTATACGGGTCCCGAGAATCTGAAATTCGTTCCAATCGAAAAGCGTAAATAAGAGAGAAGGAAAAGAGAGATGAGCGGCCACGACATCCGATCCGCGAAGCGCCCCAAGCCCGACCGGGTGATCCAGGACATCGCGGACTATGTCTGCGACTACAAGGTGAAGAGCAGCGAGGCCTACAAGACCGCGCGCTACATCCTCATGGATACCCTGGGCTGCGGCATGCTGGCCCTGGAATACCCTGCCTGCACCAAGCTGCTTGGGCCGGTAGTGCCGGGCGCTGTGATGCCGGGTGGCGCGCGCGTGCCGGGCACATCCTTCGAGCTCGACCCAGTGCAGGCGGCGTTCAACATCGGCGCCATGGTCCGCTGGCTGG
>DASUBN010000338.1:0-7506 GCA_035763245.1 Gammaproteobacteria bacterium
CTACGGCTTCAGCGGCCACTTCGCGGTGGACGGCACGGTGGGGTTGTCCTGGATGTTCTGGGGTTTCTGCCTGCAGTCCCTCGGCGAACTGCTGATCAGCGGCCTGGGGCTCGCCATGGTGGCCCGCTACGTGGGTCCGCAGCTGCGCGGCTTCATCATGGGCACCTGGTTCCTGGCCACGGGCATCTCCCAGTACCTGGGCGGCTTCGTCGCCAACTACGCCAGCGTGCCCAAGGACGTCACCGATCCGCTGAAGACGCTGCCGCTCTACACCCACCTGTTCATGAACCTGGGGCTGGTGGCGCTGGCGGGGACGGTACTGGCGGTGGTCGCCATCCCCTACATGAAATGGCTATCCAAGACCGGCGGGGAAGCCGCCAGCCACTGAGGATCAAGAAGATGAAGCACGGGTGCCGCGAAAGCGGCGCTTGTCTTTCATCGGGCTTGCAGCCGCCGCGTCCAGTCGGCGAGGTTCACCAGCAGTTCGGCGATGAGCTTGCGGGCGGCCTCGTCGGTCAAGCGGCCCGAGGCGTCGAAGACCTTCTCCGCGAAGGAGATCATGACCTCGGGCTTGTTGATGAAGTGCAGGTCCAGGAACACGCCGGTCTGACGTAGATGGTACTGGGCGCGGGCGGTGCCGAGCCGGCTGCCGGAAGCACCCATGATCGCCGCCGGCTTGCCGCTGAAGACCCGCTCCGGCGGCCGCGAGGCCCAGTCGATGGCGTTCTTGAGCACCCCAGGCATGGAATAGTTGTATTCGGGCGTGACGAAGAGCAATGCATCCGCCGCCTGGATCTTGTCGCGCAGCGCCTGGACCGGCGGCGGGAAACCCTGGACGCGCACATCCTCGTTGTAGGGCGGGATGGGAGCGATGTCGAAATCCTCGATCTCCATGCCGGCGGGCTTGAGCTCCAGGGCCGCGCGCAAGGCGAGCTTGTTGTAGGAACCTTTGCGCAGGCTGCCGACCATCGCCAGGACTTTCATCGCCCTCTCCCGTCCATTTAACCGAATCCACTTCCAGGACGGTTGCTATTCTATGCCCATGGCACAGACCGCTTTCAAAGACCACTTCTCCGGCCATGCCGCCGACTACTCCCGTTACCGCCCCGGCGCCTACCCCGCCGCCCTGTTCCAGGCGCTGGCGGCCCTGGCGCCGGACCGGGAGCGCGCGTGGGACTGCGCCACCGGCAACGGCCAGGCGGCGCTTGGCCTCACGGAATTCTTCGACCGGGTGGAAGCGACCGATGCCAGCGACAAGCAGATCGCCGCAGCCGCCCCGCATCCGAAGATCCGCTACGCGGTGGCACCGGCGGAACGGAGCGGCCTGCCGGACGCGAGCGTGGCGCTGGTGACCGTGGCCCAGGCCCTGCACTGGTTCGACCTGCCGCGCTTCTACGCGGAGGCGCGGCGGGTGGCGAAGCCGCGGGCGCTCCTGGCCTGCTGCTGCTACATGCACTGCGCCGTGAACCCCGGCGTGGACGCGGCCACGGAGCGGCTCTACAACGGCGTCCTGGGAGACGCCTACTGGCCGCCGGAGCGCAAGCACGTGGAGCGGGGTTACGCGGACCTGGCCTTTCCCTTCCCGGAGGTCGAGCTGCCCCGCTTCCAGATGGAAGTGCAGTGGGACCTGGAAGGCTACGTGGGCTACCTGCGCAGCTGGTCGGCGACGCAGAACTACATCAAGAAGAACGGCAGGGATCCGCTGGAGCTGGTGGGCGACGAGCTATTGGAAGCCTGGGGCGACCCCAAGGCGACGCGCCCGGTGCTCTGGCCCATGACCATCCGGGCCGGCTGGGTGGATTAAGCAAGCGCCGCCACGGCGCATTCCAGCAACCTCTCCGCCGACAGCGTCGCATCCAGGCGGACGGCGTCGGCCGGCCGCTCGAACCTCTCGGCCACGTCCCGAACCAGCTGCGGCGTGCGGTCTCCCGCCGCATGGGCCTGCCGCGCCACCCGTTCCGCCGCCACGTCCACCGGGCAATCGAGCCACAGCATGGCGCATTCGAAGCCGTGTTCCACGGCAACGCGGCGCACCGCCCGGCGCTCGCTCTCGCGCCCGAAGGTCATGCCGTCCAGCAGCGAAGCGGTGCCCGCCGCGCAATTCTCCCGCAAGGTCTGCAGGACGGCCTGGTTGGCGGCCTGCTTCTCCGCCGCCGTGAAACGGCAATCGGGGAAGAGCCGGTCACGGATCCGGTCCCGGTCGATGAGGGCGAGACCAAGACGCCCGGAGAGCGATGCGGCGAGGGTGGATTTGCCGCTGCCCGGCAGCCCCACCAGCGCCACCACCAACTTCACCGGCATCAGCCGCGGCGGGCGTGGCCGTGCCAGCGCAGGAGCTTGCGCCAGCGCAGGTCGTGGAGGATCTCGCGGGCGGCGTTGTGACCGGGCGCGCCGGTGACGCCGCCGCCCGGATGGCTGCCCGCCCCGCACATGTAGAGCGCGCCGATGGGCGCGCGGTAGGCGGCATTGCCCAGCACCGGCCGGGCGCTGAAGAGCTGATCGAGGGTGAGCGCGCCGTGGAAGATGTCGCCGCCGATGAGGCCGAAACGGCGCTCGAGATCGAGCGGCGTCAGCACCAGACGGCCGAGCACGCTCCGCTTGAAGTTCGGCGCGAACTTGTCGACGGCATCGATGACCGTATCGGCTGCCGCCTCGCGCATCTCGTCCCAGGTCCTGCCGTTGGCGGGCTCCGGGTCGAAGTGCTGACAGAAGAGGCTCGCCACATGCTGGCCCTTGGGGGCGAGGGAATCGTCCACGGTGCTGGGGATGAGCATCTCTACGATGGGTTGCTTCGCGAAACCATTTTGCTTCGCGTCGAAGTACGCCCGCTCCATGTACTTGAGGGAGGGCGCGATGATGATGCCGGAGGAGTGGTGCACTTGGGCCTGCCTGCCCGGCAGACAGGTGAAGTCCGGCAGCTCCGAGAGCGCCACGTTCATCCGCAGGGTACCCGAACCGCAGCGCCAGCCCTGCATGCGCGTGAGGAAATCCGCGTCCAGATGCCGTTTGTCCAGCAGTTTGAGATAGAGCAGCTTGGGATTGACGTTGGCGACCACGAGATCGGCATCGAGTTCCGTGCCGTCCTCCAAGGTCACGCCCACCGCCCGGCCGTCCTTGACGCGCACTTCCGCCACCGCGGCTTCGGTGCTGAGCTCCACGCCGTGGGCCAGGGCTTCCTTGGCCATGGCCTGGGTGATGGCGCCCATGCCGCCGATGGCATGACCCCAGGCCCCCTTTTCGCCGTTCACTTCGCCGAACACGTGGTGTAGCAGCACGTAGGCGGACTCCGGCGTATAGGGGCTGGCGAAGTTGCCCACGATGGAGTCGAAGCCGAACACCGCCTGGGCCGGCTCCGATTCGAACCACTGCTCCAACACCTGGCCCGCGCTCTTGGTGAAGAGCGCCAGCACATCGCGCTGCACCTCGATCGGCAGCTTCACGAAGCGCCGGCTCTGGCGCAGCACCTTCACGAGTTCCGGCACGCCGCCGCCGGCGTTGGGCGGGGTCTGCAGTATCAGGTCCCGCAACACGTCCGCCACCCGCTCCAGGCTCGCGTAGTACGCCGGCAGGCGCTCCGCGTCGCGCCTGGAATACTTGGCGAACTCCCTCTGGGTGGACTCCAAGCCGCCGCCCACCTTCAAGTAGTCCTTCTCCGAGATGGGCAGGAAATTGGCCAGGGGCCGCAGGATCACCCTGAGACCGTGCTCCTTGAGACGCAGGTCCCGGATCACCTTCGGATTCAAGAGGCTCACGGTGTAGCTGGCGGTGGAGTTGCGGAAACCGGGATGGAACTCCTCGGTCACAGCCGCGCCGCCCACCACGTGACGCCGCTCCAGCACCCGCACCTTGAGACCCGCGGCCGCCAGATAACAGGCGCAGGTGAGTCCGTTGTGGCCGCCGCCGATGATGAGCACGTCGTAGCGCATGAGCCTTCCCCTGAGAGAGCGCAGACTTTAGCCGCTCACGCCCGGTCCCGCCAGCCTCACCAGCTGCCGGTGTTCTGCATCGACTTCCATGGCTCCTGCGGCGGCAGCGGGCAAGCCCGGTGTCTTTCACGGAACACCCTGTGGGTGTTCTGTCCGGGTGAGCGCGAGGCAAGGGTTCGGAGCACAGCTCCGAACGGACAGGCAGGAAGCCTGTCCTGGACCAACAAGCGGAGCACGATGCGCAGCTTGTTGGCCGAGCTGGGCGCGACACCAGGGATGGGTAAGAACTCCCTTCACCATGTCCCCGTATTAGACATTGACACCCAAGGCTCTTTAGGCGGAGGGGGTTCTCCCGCCTGCAGCAGTTCGATGGAAATCCCATCGGGTGTCTTTATGAACGCCATATGCCCGTCTCGGGGCGGGCGATTGATGGTGACGCCTGCTTTCATGAGCCTCTCGCACAGGCCATAGATGTCCTCCACCCTATAGGCGAGGTGACCGAAGTTGCGCCCGCCGGTATAGCCCTGCTCGTCCCAGTTCCAGGTGAGCTCAAGCATGGGCGCTTTCTTCCGGCGGGCGGCTTCAAGATCCCCCGCTGCCGCCAGGAACACCAGGGTGAAGCGCCCCTGCTCGTGCTCGGAGCGGCCCACTTCCGTGAAGCCGAGCTGCTTGCAGAAGAAGTCCAGGGTCTGATCGAGATCCGAGACGCGGATCATGGTGTGGAGGTAATTCATGACGTGAATCTCATGAGTAACACATGTGTGGACACGATGGATTTCCGAAACGCTATCCTGCGCCTCGGAAAGCCCGGCCTGCATATCCCTTGTGCAGGTGTTCGCCTCTGCACTGCTCACCCTTCCAGGCTGAAGGGATAGGTGACGTGCATGCCTTCGACGTGGGCAAAACCAGTGAGCTTGTGCGCTTCGCCCTTGCCGGGAGCCATGATATGCCGCACCTCCACCCCGCGCGCCGTCAAGGCATCGGCGATGAGGGAGCGATGGCAGCGCCAGGGCAGGGCTTCGGCGCACATGACGGCACAGGGTCCCCGCTCCGCCTCCGCCATCAGGTCTGAGAGGGCCTGCTCGAACTCGGGGGTCTGCATGTAGTCGGCGTAGCCGCGGAAGCCCTCGTCCTTCCAGCCGATGTTGTGCGAGTCGCGGCGGGGTTTGCGCAGGCCTCCGAGCCCGGGCCGGTGGACATAGGCGATGCCTTGCTGCGCCAGGGCCAGGGCGAGCGCGTCGGCATTGAACTGCGGGTTGTGGCGCGAGCGGGGCACGCTGCGCACGTCCAGGAGCCGCGTGACGCCGCGCTCCCGGAGCATGGCGACGAGTTCCTCAATCGGACGGGTGGAATGGCCTATGGTCCAGAGCACCGCTCGCCCGTCATTGCACCAGGAGATGCAGCAGGTACACGCCGATGGCGAACCAGGTGCCGTAGGCGATGGCGGGCATGAGCCGCGCCGTGTGCCGTTCGAAGGCGCCTGCCTCGCCGGCGTCGTCCCGGGCCATGCGCCCGCGGGTGTGCCCCCAGAGCACGAAGCTCAAGGCCGGTACGCCGCACACCATGAAACCGGCGGTGGCCAGGAACAGCAGGGGCAAGGGCGCGCCGAGTTCGCCCGCCAGGGGGAAGAAAGTGAGCCGCAGGATGGCCGCGAGGTAGCCCGCCGCCACCAGCCCCGCCACGATCCTGAGCGCCCACCAGAAGCGTTCCGGATCCGCCAGCGTCAGCAGGAAGCAGGCGGCCGCGGACGTGAGCACCGCGCAGAGGAGTTCCCGCGCCCAGGTCCAATGACCCGTGAACAGGACGGCGAAGCCGGCCACCGTGACCAGCGAGGCGCTGGCGAGCAGCCACAGCCAACCACGGCCGAGCTGCTGGGCATTGCGCCCGGTACGCAGCGGGATCCGGCGCCGCTCAGCCACCGGCACGGTAGCGGTCCTTCAGGCGCACGTAGTGTGCGGCGGAATAGCACAGCATCTCCCGCTCCTCGGCGCTGAGCGGGCGGACCTTCTGGGCCGGGCTGCCCTTGTAGAGATGCCCGGACTCGAGGCGCTTGCCGGGACTCACCAGGCTGCCGGCGCCGAGCAGCACCTCGTCCTCCACCACCGCGCCGTCCATGACGATGGAACCCATGCCGATGAGGCAGCGGTCGCCGACGGTGCAGGCATGCAGCAGGCACTTGTGGCCCACGGTGACGTCGGCGCCAATCGTGAGCGGGAAGCCGCCCGGGCTGTACGGTCCGTCGTGGGTCACGTGCAGCATGGTGAGGTCCTGGATGTTGCTGCGCGCGCCGACGCGGATGTGGTTCACGTCGCCGCGGGCCACCACGCAAGGCCAGAGCGAGACGTCGTCCGCCAGCGTGACCTGGCCGATCACCACCGCGGTGGCATCCACGTAGACGCGTTCACCGAGGATGGGACTGATGCCGGTGTAGGGGCGCAGGTTCATGCGGGACCTTGGGATATCCGGATCGGACTGTCGCAGCGGCCCATTCTACCCCGCCCCATGAACCCCGCCGCGCCCTTGAAAACGGGCCATGTACCCCGATGTATACTCCCGGCCTAACCACGCAAAGGGATGGGGTATCAACATGGGAGTCACGGGCTTCGTCATTCTCGCGGTCATCGCCGTGGCGGTGATCTATCTGGTCATGCTTTATAACGGGCTGGTTTCCCTCAAGAACAACGTCAAGGAAGCCTGGGCCAACATCGACGTATTGCTGAAGCAGCGCCACGACGAGCTGCCCAAGCTGGTCGAGACCTGCAAGCAGTACATGAACTACGAGCGCGATACCCTCGAGAAGGTGATGCAGGCCCGTGCCGGCGTGCAGCAGGCGCGCGAATCCGGAGACATGAAGGCCCTGGGAGATGCCGAAGGACAGATGCGCTCCATGATCGGCAAGCTGTATGCGGTGGCGGAGGCCTATCCCCAGCTCAAGGCCAACGAGTCCTTCCAGCAGTTGCAGGGGCGCATCACCGGCCTCGAGAACGCCATCGCCGACCGGCGCGAGTTCTACAACGACAGCGTCAACCTCTACAACACCCGCACCCAGCAGTTCCCGGACGTGATCCTCGCCAACAACTTCGGCTTCAAGCCGGCGAGCCTGCTGGAATTCAGCGACGAGGAGAAGAAGGACGTGGACGTGAAGGCCCTGTTCGGCTGAGGCCGGCCGGGTGTCGCTGCTCGACCCGGACCTGATCCGCAGCGCCGCCGCGGGACATTTCTGGCCCGCGGCGGCGGCCGTCTGGGGCGTGTGCCTCGGCGGCTTCTTCCTGGGTTGGCGCTTCTTCCGGCGCCTGCAGGTGGTGCAAGACACTCCCAAGTCCCTGATCCGTTCCGCCGCCCAGGGCTACGTGGAGCTCTCCGGCTTGAGCCGGCTCATGCCCGGCGACCCGATCCTGGGACCGCTCACCCGCATGCGCTGCGTGTGGTGGTCCTACAGCGTCGAGGAGCACGTGGGCTCCGGCAAGAACTCCCGCTGGGAGAGGGTCAGCAACGGCAAGAGCGGCGAGCTCTTCCACATCGAAGACAGCACCGGGCGCTGCGTGATCGATCCGGATCACGCGGTGGTCTATCCCTCGGC